>JBHIEA010000237.1:0-3090 GCA_046760365.1 bacterium | reverse complement strand
GGATTCTTTGAAACCCCTTGCCCACGGCTCATAAAGATCATCGTATTCATTGGTGTCGTTTCTAAGTTCTGCTACAGCTCTTTCTATACCTGCCTGTGCAAGATAGTCTGCCTTGAGGCTATCCTGATAATTGGAAACTGAGGCTTCTTCCAGTCTCATCCGGTAAAGAAAACTGACTCCTATGGCTCCTAGAACCGCCAGAAAAACAAAGGCCACAATTAATGCAATCTGCCCATTCTCTTTTTGGACCATATTAGCTAGGGATTTTTTAAATTTGATGAGATTTTCCATGAAACTTCTGGTTCTGCTGCCAGTTATTGACTTTACCTTTCCATCCAGGATTTAGAACCCTTGCTCTTATTAATACTTGTGCATCTTCTTACTTTTTCTGATGACTAATAGGTTCCGTATTCTATATCGTCTTCGGTGTCAACTTCTCCGTCAGGACCCGCGCTGAATACAAGAAAACCTTTCTCAGACAAATTCTCTTTATCTCCCAGTTTTTTCCATAATCCCGGAGGTAGCGATTTATCTCCCCAGCCCTTTTTCTTACCCTTTTTCCAGCCTTTACCCTTGGGACCCGGGGGATAGTTGCCCAGCTGGAATTCCTTCCCTTTTTTCCCTGTCACCCAGAAAAAGTAAACATAGCTCGTATTCCAGGGATCCTCAATGTCTACCGGTAAAGAAGAAACATAGGGGCCCCACCAGGGAGAAAAGGAGCCATCAGGGGGAGTTTCATCGTCTAACTGCTCCAGGCTTTTTAGATAATTTCCGGTGTCTTCTCCTATTTGTTCAATGGCTCTGCCCATAATTTCAATCTCGACCTTAGCCTTATTCACTTTAGCTCTGTTTGAAGCATTTCTCAGGTAGACCAGAGCTATCCCCGTCAGCATAATAATTATCCCCACTGTTATCAAAGCCGCTATCAGACTGAATCCTTTGTTATTTCTTATCCGAGTGGAGAAGGAGTTTTTTTCACTTTTTCCATATCCCCAGCAATCTCTATACATTTTCCTACTTTCTCTTCAAAGAGACAAGATTTACCGAAGGAGGAAGGGCTGGCGGAGGATTAGAAGACAAATTGGAGTCATAGACATAAGTTATATAATTCCACCCCCAGACACGCCCGGTCAACTCTTCTTCAGCTAAAGCACCCCACAAAAAGAGCCTACGGGAGGAAGTCCCGCCGTCACTCGGTGGCTTGAGTCCACCGGCATCCGGAGGTTTATAAGCGTCATTATTGGGTAAGATAGTCTCATCCTGATTTACTCCGCCGCCGGTTACCATACCTAAACTTCCTTCCTCAGCAGATAAAGCAGCGTCTATTCCATAGAAAGATATTTCTATGGCGTCTAAGCGTTCGTTTGACAGATCAAAGTCGTGGGGATTAACGCCGTCGGTGTTATGAGCCCGCAAGTTGAGTCTTATCCAACGAAAGGTACGAGGAGTAAAGTCTATGTTGAAAGAATCTCCAGTAGGCACGTCTTGAAGTGGTAATACTTTTTGGTTCCAATTGGCGGAAGTACTGGGAGGAGAATCTTGTCTGGTCACCCAAACCTCTAATTCGGTCTCTAAATTGGCTACATAATCTTCTGCATCTTGATAATTCCATAATACGATCCTTCCGCCAGTGATAACTCGGCCTAAATCTATGTCTAAAGTATATATTTTCTCCTCATCTGCTCCCAAAGTTACTCCGCTACTATCTGTGGGAGATGCAAAGTTGATGACATCGGGATTACCCAAACAGTAGTCAGGATTATACCATGACTCATTCGAAGAGCTATTGCCACTATCCATTCCGTATCTTAATGTGGGATTTAGGACAATATTCTGCTTTGCCAATAGTGCTAAAGATGCGCTATTGGCTTCTTTTAATAGATTACTGTCAATAAATATATTGCCCCCTGAGGCAATGGTTAGTTTTTTTCCGGCAGGGATGATTCCGCACACTGAGAGGTCACCCTCAGCATAGATGATATTATTAGTAATAGACGAATAATCAATAGTACTAATGGTTCCATCTGATAACTGTTCAGTAAGATCTTTGTAACCACTAGCGTTGGTGTCTATATTATTCAAGACTAAACGGGCCGCGCGAGGATAATAATGATAACTAGTCGTAACAATAGTTGGATCGGTGCTTCCATCCCCATCATTAAACCATTCATCATTGGTATCGTTGTCATAGTCTGGATAATCGTTATCATTGTTGGGATCAGACCATTCGGTTCTTTTATTCATTTCGCTAGAGTTGGGAAGGTAACAATTAACCCCTGAGGCAAGATTTTTGTATCTCTCCTTTTTTATCTGAGGCCAGAAAGTTGCCTGAGTACTTCCATAATAAAAACTGGGCGTGCCACCGGAATAATCATAGCAGGAGGGCAGGTGAGCCGAAGAAAAATAGTGCCCTGCTGCAGTATCAAAAAGTGCAGGATCGTCATACGAAGGATCATTAGGATCGAAGAAATAGTAGTATCCACTATCAGGGTCTTCGCCATTGATCAGCAAATTACTTACCCCACCATCGCTTATCTTACCGTAGATTATAGCTTTACTATTAGATCCACTTAATGTTAAGTTGTTACTACTTCCGTCTTCCCAGGTTACGTTTCCTAGGACACAGAAGGGGGCATCTCCCTCGATTAAAGATCCACTTCCAGTGAGGCCAAAAGTATTATCTGCGAAATCAGTATCTGAATTTATGAATCTCACATAGTCAAGCAAAGGGCTGGTGTTCTTAGTTATTGCCTGAAGAGTAACTAACTTTTTGGGAAGGTCCTGAGATTCAATGGTGATGTAGTTCAGATCTCCATTATCATCGTCTATTGAATCAAACGCCGGATCGTCAGGGTGAGGAATGTCATCCTTATCTAACCTGATCTGTACATCATTTTCTCCATCACTGTTCAAATCGAAGGGGTTCCAATTGCCTTCGTCCCAGTTCTCACCGTTCAGCCACGCCGTAGGATTATAATCGGGCTCTGTTCCACTCGAGGTATTTAACTCATTGATGGCAAACAATATTCCCTGTTTAGCTAGAGCGTAACTTTCCTGTTCTTCCCCGGTTTTCCCCACCATGGTTGCATT
>JBHIEA010000236.1:0-3140 GCA_046760365.1 bacterium | reverse complement strand
GGCCTCAGACTCAAATTGACAGGTAGCAGTGGTTAGCTATAATTCTGAAGCACCAGAGTTGGCAAAGATTCTCAGGATTAAAGAATTGGCAAAACAATTGCCTCTGAGTATGGCGAGGTAGCCCATGGCCTACGCTATCAAAACTATGGCACTAACCAAGAGATTTCCCCGGAGGAGAAAACTGCGGCAAATCGTTCGACAGCCTCTCCATAGGGAGACTGTCACTGCCCTAGACGGAGTAAACCTTGAGGTTGAGGAAGGTGAACTTTTCGGCATGCTCGGTCCCAACGGCGCAGGGAAGACCACTCTCATTAAGCTACTCTCTACTTTGATTCTGCCCGATTCAGGAGAAGCTTGGGTGAACGGGTATAACATTTTCCATGACGAAGAAAGGGTCAAGCGGTCCATTGGTCTGGTAACTGGAGAGGAGCGAAGTTTCTACTGGAGACTTTCCGGAAGAGGCAATCTTGAGTTTTTTGCCACGCTCCACAATATCTCACCTTCTCAGATCCAAAAGCGAATCGATGCGGTATTGGATATTTGCGAGCTTCAGGAGATCTCGGATGATCTTTTTCAGACCTATTCTACCGGCATGAAACAGCAGCTTTCCCTGGCTCGGGGACTGATTAACGATCCTCAAATTCTTTTTATTGATGAGCCTACTAAGAGTTTAGATCCGGTTGCCACTCAGAATATTAGGAAACTCATTCGGGAAAAATTAGTGAAAGAGCAAGGAAAAACTGTGTTTTTAGCTACCCATAATCTTGAGGAGGCTCGGCAGATTTGCGACCGCCTGGCCATTATTGACCGGGGGAGAATTCTCTCTCGGGGAACCCCTTCTGAAATTAGGAAAGCGGTGTCTAAAGAGGATAGATATGTCTTGAGAGTACGAGCATTAGCGGCTGGGACTCTGGAGAAAATACGAAGGCAGATGAAGGTAGCTCACCTTTCGTGTCGGTCTGAGCCTGACAATTCTTTGGTTTCTATCCTTGAGGTCCACCTTCTTGAGAACGAGACCGCCCTGCCTTTCGTTATTGAGACCCTAGTGAGCTCCGGGGCTAGCATCCTTGATTGCCGCCATTTTGAAGTTCCCCTGGGGGAAATCTTTGCCGAAGTGGTGAAGAGAAAGGGTGCCGATGGCTGAAGGTATTATCTATTTTTGGATGAGGACTACTTCGATGATGTGGCGAAAAGTTCTCGCTTTCATCAAAAGGGATTTCTCTATTACTACCAGTTACCGTCTTTCCTTTTTCTTTCAGTTCTTTGGTATTTTCTTTTCGGTGGTAACCTTTTACTTTATTGCCAAATTATTTGGTAAGGCAGCTATCCCCTATCTTGAGTCCTATGGAGGGGACTACTTTTCCTTCGTCTTGATTGGAATTGCCTTTTCCGACTACCTGGGAGTCGGCCTGGGTAGCTTTGCCGGCGCCATCCGGGAGGGACAAATATTGGGAACTCTTGAGGCCATGCTGGTCACGCCCACCAGAGTTCATACTATTGTCCTTTTTTCTTCAATCTGGCAGTTTCTTTTAACTTCCATCAGAGTTTTGGCTTATATCTTGCTCGGGGTGGCGTTCTTCGGTGTAAGCATAATTAGACCCAATATCCTGGCGGCCCTCCTGGTTCTCGTTTTAACCGTCCTCGCCTTTAGCAGCCTGGGGATTATATCTGCCAGCTTCATCATGGTTTTTAAACGGGGAAATCCCTTAAACTGGTTGATTGGTAGTTTCTCTACGCTTTTTGGGGGAGTGTTCTTTCCGATCACTATTCTCCCCGGTTGGCTCCAGACGATCTCCTATTTTTTGCCTATTACCTATTCCCTCAGGGCCATACGCCACGCACTCCTGCAAAGTTACCCTTTCCAAGCACTAGGCTTTGACATACTCATACTGGCTTTGTTTTCGGTGGTTCTACTACCCATTAGCATTTATGCTTTTAAAGTTGGGGTAAGGAGAGCCAAAAAGGATGGGAGTCTCACCCATTATTAGACTTTCTGCCTGGTCCAAGTAGCTTATCTTCACAGAAGGAGATAATTTTCACTGCATACTCGGTGGCCCTTTTGGCTTGTTTCAACCAGTCCCTATGTCTACGGGCCATCTATTAATCCCTGCTCCTCATTCTGCTAAGAACAGCCGATCCAACAACTTCTTTTTTAATAATTTTAGATTTTCTTGTCTCTTCTATCTACTACCCCTTTACAACCCATTATACATTGTAACTGAGAAGAATCTTAAGGTCAAGGTTAGATGGCTATAGAAGATTTCCTATCTATTTATTCCGGTTTCACTATGTATCTTCTTTCTTCTAGTTTTTTTATCTTTCCTTCTTCTAGCCACCTTTTCCATCTCGCCCGGGCTAACTGGGTAAGTACTCTTTCTTCATCTCTCTTTCGTGGGTATTTTCGGCTAAGATGCTCAGACCCTTTGAGCTTTAGTCTAACCCTGGTGAACTTTGGTCTGTTTTTGATATATTCTTCAAAATTATATTTTCTCATTTTTTGGCTTTATTTCCTTTTTTAATTTCTCCAAAGCAGATGCTACTTGCTCTTTTTTGCACCTATTCTCTAGATATTCCCAATCAATATCTGCCTGATGAATGGCCATCATTTCCTGGGCCGAAAATCCATCCTGCTTTGATTTCCATTGGACAAAAGCATTTAAACGGTCTACGATAATGTCTTCTAATCCGATTACTTGGACCGTCTTACCTTTTATGCTGACTCTGCTTACCCGCTTGGGATCCCCTGCCAACTCAGAGCCGGTTAGGTCTATCGAAATGTCAAGGTCTTCTCGATACCAGATTCGGTTTATTTTCTCAAAGCCAAGCTTTCCTAGAAGTTCCTCTACGATGCCAAAGTTACTTACCACTACATCTATATCCTCAGTAGAATAGCTGCCCAGAGTATAAAATTCCACCGCATTTCCTCCCACTACCACCAGATCCACCCGATGATTCTTTTGTAAGAATTCTGAGATAATAGCGGCAAAAAAAAGCCGCTTTTCCCATCTGTTCCCTATTCTCTTGAGGTTTAGAAGTTCTTTTTCAATACTTTTTTTATCTGGCTTCATTGATTTGCCGAGTTTTCCGTTCTCTTTTACTAGAAGCTATTTCATAAAGGATACAATTTGAGCTCAGGCATA
>JBHIEA010000235.1:0-3187 GCA_046760365.1 bacterium | reverse complement strand
TCCTCGTTCTTTGGCTAAACGAAATTGAAGATATGCTAAAGCTAAAAAGACCAAGGAAAAGTACTTGGTGATGCCCTCGACTCAAGCGCAGACGAAAGTCCTCTAAGCCCAGTCGCCCCTTGAGGTATAGGTAGTCAACCTCACACGACCAGCGTTTAGTATACCAGTTCAGTATTCTCTCTACACTAAGGGATAGGTCGGTGGAGAGGAAATACTCCGGGCGACGATCCCGGCTGTGCCTCTTGGAAATGATGACGCAGACTTCACCAGAAATACCATTGAGATGGCCTTTTAGCGAGTAGGTCAGGTATTCCGTCATCGATTCTGCGGAGCTCACCCTCACGGGAATGAAGCTCTTATTCCTCAAATACTTGGCGTGTGAACTTAATCTCTTTCCATCAAGCAAGCGATTGTGCTTTAGAGCACAGATAACCTGCCACTTGTGTCTAAGGCAGAACTTAATGAGCTTGGCTGAAGAATACCAACTATCAAATAAGATGTAAACTTTGCGTTCCTTAGGGATCAAGGATAAAAGGTCGAGTAGCATTGCCCGAGCAAGGGAGTACTTGCTGCGGAACTTGAACCTTTTCTCCTTAGAGCGATTTCTGTTGAGCCGGCGGACGGTCTTTTCCCTCATATATAATCGATGGTTAACGGTGAAGGAACAGTTTTCAATTTGAATCCTACAGGTTATAAACCCAAGGCCGTAACTATAGGAGCTTCCTCCGCCCAAGTGATCATGATGCCAATCAACAGGCTCGAAGTGCCTGCTCTCTTTGGGTTTCTTGGTCATAGAGTCATCGATACTTATGAAGATGGGAGAGTCCTTATAGCTATGCTCTAAAGCCCATTTGATTAGATAATAACCTATCTGGAGGCGCACTTGATCGGGGTTCCACGGACTATAAGTGAAGAAGTCTGCCAGGGCATAAACGTCTTTGGGTTTAAGCAGCTGCCGATTTAGAACTGAGAGAGTCTTGGTTGACTCACATACTATCAAAGAATCAACAACATCAACTGCATGTCGCATCTGCGGCTTGCTAAGAGATAGATTTAAAGCTAAGATAAACTCAGATAATGCCTTTGAAGGCGATGAAATTTTTGGAAACATGGAAGGAACCTCCCAAAAGTAGACTAGTTAAGAGTTTAACAAATCTACTTCTTAATTCCTTCCATGTCAATTATCAAATCTACAATTTTTGCCAAACTACAGTAAGATATTTTTAATTTGCCTCCACTTGCTGCAAAAAGAACTCCTCTAAGGAGGCATTCTTTTTTCTTATTTCATCTATCTCTTTTAGACAGATCAGTTTTCCCTCGTGAAGAATTCCCACCCGATCACAGATCTCTTCTGCTTCGGCCAGGATATGGGAGGAAAAAAATATGGTCTTACCTCTCTTTTTGAGCTCTAGAATTATATCCTTTACCTTTCTTCTTCCCAGCGGGTCAAGTCCGCTTAAGGGCTCATCGAGAAAGATTAGTTCTGGATCATTTATGAGGGTCATGGCGATACTCAACCTCTGGACCATTCCTCTGGAAAATTCTCTGATTCGAGTTCCCTTGTCTTTAGTTAATCCGACGAGTTCTAAAAGATCACCGACTCTTTTTCTTCGGCTATCTCTATTCATCCTGAACAGTTTCCCGCAGAAATCTAAAAGCTCCCTGGCCGATAGATAACCGTATAAACTGGGATCCTCTGGAAGAAAGCCTATTCTCTCTTTAAGTCGGGTGGTAGTCTCCTTCTCTCCTAGAATCTCAAATTCTCCCCGCGTGGGAGAAATCAGTCCGAGAAATATCTTGAGGAGAGTGCTTTTCCCGGCTGCATTTAGACCTATTAGGCCAAAAACCTCTCCTTCTTTTATTTTAATATTTATTTCTTTTAGAGCTACTAGCTTCCTCTTTCTTAAAAAGCCTTTATAGCCTTTATAAATCTTTCCGATTCTTCTAGCCTTAATGACTTCCATACCTATTCTCCAGGATTTTGTCCACCTGGTGGGAGTCCTTAAGTTCCTTCAGAATCTCTTTCAATGTTTTTTCCAGCACGGGATGAACCAGGTTAGGATTGATTTCTACCAGTGGTGTAAGGATAAACCTTCTTTCATGTAAATGAGGGTGAGGAACTGTGAGGTCGACTTTGTCAACTACTGCATCCTCGTAAAGCAAAAGATCCAGGTCTATCACCCGGGAGGCTTTCTTTTTTTCTCTCACCCTTCCCATCCTTTTCTCAATTTCGAGTAATATATCGAGCAGTTTTTCCGGGCTCTGTTCTGTTTTTCCTTCCAGAACACAGTTTACAAACCATCCACCTTTTATTCCCACCGGTTCGGTAAGGTAGAAAGAGGATATTTTCTCTACCGCTATCTTCTCTTTTAGGTGATTCAGGGCAAGATCTATATTCTTAAGTCTAGCGCCCTTATTTGAACCTAATCCGATATAGACGACTGGCATTTATTTCCTTGCTTCAAAATACTTCCCTCCACACTTTTCAGAGTCCTTGGGGTCCCTGTCTCCTGATATCTCCACCCCGAAGCATTTACCCTTTTCCTCATTCACTGGCTCATAATGCACACAATCTCTACACTTTGCCATTTACCTCACCTTCTCTTTCTCCTCTTTTCATCACCATTCCTCTTTAGTAAGTGCTGTTAAAGAAGCTTTTTCCCAGACCATCGATTCATCTATGGTCTCGGGAATTTTTTTATACCCTTCCTCGTATTTTGTGATGAGCTTTTCCATAGCTTTGGACTCTTCTCGATAGGGACCTCTTTTACTCACTCCTTCTGCTTCCAGCTCAGACGATATAGAATTTGATCACACCCACCCACACCCCTCACTCTTTAAAGCCCTTTTTCATACTATCCTCCCTTTAATTTCTGTAATCCCCTATTCATCGGGTCTCATCTTCCTACCGTAGCTATGCTCGGCTGGATGATCTGGGTTGAGAGGAGTTTCAATCCCCTATTCATCGGGTCTCATCTTCCTACGGATAGCCTCAGTCTTGACTGGGGGCTGGATAAATAGTTTCAATCCCCTATTCATCGGGTCTCATCTTCCTACCTAAGACTTCCAACTTTGGATGGCTTATTATCATTGGAGTTTCAATCCCCTATTCATCGGGTCTCATCTTCCTACATAACTGGAGTTCTTAATCCTAAAGAGTGGTTAAAGGGTTTCAATCCCCTATTCA
>JBHIEA010000234.1:0-3199 GCA_046760365.1 bacterium | reverse complement strand
TCTTCTGTATAAATTGATGCCACTAACAAAGAAGGGCTTCCATGGTGTGCTCTCTGGTAGATAATTTCGGAAAGAATTGCACTTTAAGGGCAGAATTAGCCAATTTCAGTCTCGGAATAGCCCCTTACCTTTGCCAATAAAATTGATTGTATAGTATCAAATAGAGTAGGACCCGGTAAAATACAAGGAAGATCCCAGGAGAGGAGGGTAGCACCGGGAGCTTGGCTTCTCCAAGAGGATATATATCTCACTCACAAGCACAACCTCACTATTTCTCACCAACTTCGATGTTTCAACTTCGGCTTGCATGGTCTCTCGCTTTCCTGTGTTCTTCTGAATAAAGATGATTTGCCTCATTGACAGACAGGTGGGAAAATAATAAAGTAAACTGCAATAAGATAGGGCGACAAGGGCAAACTCAGAGCAATCTGGGGGTGCACAAAGCTCCGCATCCCTGGGGATGAGCGAGCTGCCGCACCTATCGAACTGAAATCACTCACAAGGAGGCGATCGACGATGCAAGGAAAAAAGTGGATAGTTTTGGTTGGAGTCGTATTGCTTCTCGGCTTCGGGCTAGGTTTCTATCTGCCTAAGTGGAGTCAGTCAGAGAGGGATCTTCCTCAATCTACTTGGAACCACCCGGCGTTCGCAAGCCCGGGAGGCCCTCCTCACGGTGACGCACCCATCCTGGAGTGCTGGGATTGCCACGGCAGCCATCCTGCAAAGGTTGCACCTCCGGTCACCGAGATGAACTGCTTCGACTGTCATGAGATAAGCTAACGTCTCCATGAGATGAAGTTGCGAAAGCTAATTCTTCTCCTACTGTCAGGATTTATGATAACAGGTCTGGTCGCGGTTGGCAGTTGGTGGGGGTTTACTCAGGGCCATGGTAAGAAGCGTTTCCCCTTGAAGTGCTTCGACTGCCACTTCCCCCATTCTTTAGTTGAACAGCCCGAGTGTTTCAACTGTCATGGGGCAGGTAAAGCCCCGGAATTAGATTGCTTTGATTGCCACGGGAAGCACAACCCGAACCGAGCACCGGATCTTTCTCGCCAGAGAAACTGTTTCCGGTGTCACAAGGTCTCGTAATGAAGGCAATCCTGAACGAAAAGCTGCTAAAGCGCTTAATAGCAATTATAGGGATATCACCCTTGGCTTGGCTGGTTTTCCTAATGGAAACCGGAATCTCTCATGAGAAGAAGACCCCATCGCTGGAATGTTTCAGTTGCCATGGACCTCACCCTCCCAGGAGCGCCGAGGAAATCGACCTGGCCAATTTTGCAATTTCTCCTCATGCTCGAGGACCAGAGCTGACCTGTTCCCATTGCCACGAATATCCTGAGGAGGTTGAAGAGTTGGATCCCAATGGGTGTACCGGTTGCCATAGAAGGGGAGGCTATCCGATAAAGACAGCCCTTGAGGCCCTAATCAAGGCTGGGCATCCTGATGTTATCCCTATGATCAAAACGGTGCCTGAGAATTGCCTTTCGTGCCACCAAAAAAATTTAGGCCCCCTCCTACATCGACGCCACCTTCTTGAGAGCCCGAAATTTGTTCTCCACTTTCAAACAGGCTGCCTCAGGTGCCACTCCTTGAAAGAGAGCGGCGAAACCGTAATTAAATCCCAGCCAAGACTTGATTGACTACAGGTATATTTTGCTTGTATCTCATCTTATGCAGCCTAAAACTTCCATTTCAATGACAGGCGAGTTCTGGATGTCGACTTGTTCTTAAGAGAATTATTGGGATAGTCCACATCCTCATAAGAATAGCTAAGATTGAGCCTAAGATTCTCTAAGAGATTTGTTCTTAGCCCAATTTGCCAACCCTCTATTTCTTTATTTCGCACTAGGTCATTCGGTAGACTGGTTCTTCTTTTCTCAAACTGACCACTAAGCCTGAAATCTTTCGAAAAAACAAACTGTATCCATACTTGCCACCGATCAGTTATCTCATCCCTTTCTGGTTTTTGGGCAAAGTAAATTTTTTTATTCCTGATGCTTCCCGAGAAACTTATTTTTCTAGAATAAAACTCTACTTCGGTCCTTCCCTCTACAGCCCTGTTGTCTCTAGCTGAATCGTTTGGAAAATGTGTTTCTTCACTTAACATTCTTCTGGTTAGTGTGATATTTCTTGTCAGAAAGTAGCTTAGCCGACCATCTAACTTTTCAACTCGCTTATTTTCCTCAGAACTTGCAGGAAAATCAGCTTCTTTTTTCTCTAAGCCGCCCCTGAGTCTAAATCTACCTAAAAGATTCCACCTCATCTCGCTATTCCATCTATTCACTATGTTATCCTCAACCGGGTCATTAGGAAAACGAATTATTTTTTCCCGGAGGCCAGATAAGATTCTCAGATTTTTCGAGAATCTATAACTTGCTTCAGCTCTTATTTCGCTCTCTTTGTTGTTTTCGTCCAAATCATTTGGATAATGGCCTGTTTGGCTTTTAAAATCTCCCCTAATTCTAAGCTTTCTTGAGGGGGAATATCTTAGTTTAGCGCTAAATCCGTCCATTATACTGTTTTCAGCAGGATCATTTGGGAAGCGACTTATTTCCTTTCCCATTTCTCCTTCAATCCTGAGATTTCTCCAAGGAGCATATCGTGCTTGAATTTGGATTTTATGAGTAGTACTATCGTATTTTGGGTCATTGGGATACCGGGTTTCTTTGTTTCCTCCCCCGAGACTAAGCCTAAGCTTAGCCAAAGCGAACTCTGTTCGCCCATCTAATCTGAGAGTTTCTCTGTTCCGAGTTGGATTGGTTGAAGACTTGCTTTTCTCTCTTCTTATACCTACCTCGAATCGGCGGAAATTAAAGTAAAGTTCATTATAAGAAGCCGAAATACGATCAACAGTCTCTGCCTCCTCTATTGTAGTCCAGGTATTCCAAGACTTGAGAGTTCCTTCTAAGGCTAAAACAGTTAGCGGGAAAAGACTTATCAACAAAACTGTCAGGAGAACAAAAAGGAGATTTTTTAACATCTCAGCACCTTGTTTTCTCCTTTCTTGGTTTCTTCTTTTCCGCCGGAGCTATATTTTCTCTAGTTATTAGGTTTAAACTTTCCAAGTTGTAGAGTGTTAACGCCTTTAATATTAGCAAAAAACCAGAGGCCTGTGGCGTTTGCTCCTGATTCTTCTAACGAATCATTTTCTAATCGCCGAGTGGGAAGTAGCAGTAAAACTAATGACAACACCTGG
>JBHIEA010000233.1:0-3215 GCA_046760365.1 bacterium | reverse complement strand
CTTTTTCCTTTCTCTGCTCTTCCCTTTATCTTTAGTTTCTTCCCTCAGCCTGTGGTTAAAGGCTTCGACAACCGAGACCCTGATCCTTTATTCTCTTAGTGGCGCGATCCCTTTCTTCCTCGCCGGGATGTTTCTCTCCTTAGTTTTTACTCAATTTACCAGGCAAAGTAACAAGATCTATTTTGCCGATCTGGCAGGAGCGGCTACCGGTTCTCTCCTGATTATCTTAGCTTTGCAGTTTTGGGGAGCCATTAACACTGCCTTACTCTCGGGAGGAATAGCCTCGCTCAGCACTCTATTTTTAGCTCTCGCCTCCAAAAGAAAGATCCTCACAGGATCAACTCTGATTTTTTCGGCCTTTCTCTTCCTCCCTTTTTACCTCAATCTTAGCTCTAAATATATGGATGTGAACTTTTCTCTTCATGCATTACCTGTGAAAACTCTATTTACCAACCTCAACGATTTGGACAGGGGGGAGAGAATCGTTTACACCGATTGGAATGCCTTTGCTCGCACTGATGTAACCGAAGGAAAGGATCCCAGTGTAAAATGGATCTACATGGATGGAGGAGCCGGATCAAAAATGTTAAAATTTGATGGTGATCTCCATAAGCTAGCTCATCTTATTGTGGACACCGGTTTTTTCCCTTTTTATCAGGAAAGAAAAGATAAGATTCTCATTATTGGTCCGGGTGGAGGACTGGACGTCCTCTTAGCCCTGCTCGGTGGAGCAAAAGAGATCACTGCCGTAGAGATTAATCCCGGATCGGTAAAAGCGGTAAAAAAGTTCTCTAGTTTTAACGGTAATATCTATGATTATAGTAATGTGAAGATATTCCTTGGTGATGGGCGTAGTTTCGTTAGGCGAAGCCAGGAAAGATATGACATCGTATACCTATCCCTCGTTTATACCCAAACGGCAAGTATGGTAGGATACTCTCTGGTAGAGAATTACGTCTTTACTAAGGAAGCTTTCGCTGATTATCTGGATCATCTAGATAAAGATGGTCGTGTGGTCATGCTTTTGCACGACAGTCAAGACTTGCTTAGAGCCTTGATCACCACTATTTCGGTATTGGAGGACAAAGGCATTAGCCCGGAGCACGCTTTGGAGCATACAGTCATTATAGATGACTCTATGAGAATGGAAGCTGCTGATATAGCCCACTGGCCTCTTCTCATTCTAAAAAAATCTCCTTTCACCAAGGAAGAAGCAACTGCCGTTCTAAAGGCTGCTCTAGTTCTAAAGAAAAGACCTTTATTTATTCCTTATCTTTATGAGGAAGGCCCTTATTCCTTGATAGGCAGAAAAATGAGTTTGAAAGAATTCATATCTCGTTCAGCCATTAACCTTAAGCCGACCGTCGATGACAGCCCCTTCTTCTACAATTTCAACAAAGGAATTCCTCCCGTGTTGGGAACTTTATTTCTGATCTCTTTGTTTCTGGGGGGAGCTTTTTTAATACCTTCTTTTACCAGAAGAAGGCTTAAAAACTCTCAGGCCTCTCCCGGTATACTCCATTTTCTCCTCTACTTTACCTGTCTGGGAGTAGGATTCATGCTCATCGAGATCACCCTAATCCAGAAATTTATCTTATTTTTAGGCTATCCTACCTTGACCTTCTCGGTAACCCTCTTTTCCATCCTCTTAGGAGGAGGATCGGGGAGCCTGAGTAGCAATTTCCTTAAAAAAAGACTAATCCGAAAAATTTCCCTAGTTGCCTTAAGTATTGCAATCATGATACTTACTTACCTTTTTGGCTTATCCTTCCTTTTAGATAAATTCTTATCCTCCTCCATCCTGACTCGCTCTTTAATTACTATGGCTGTAATTTTTCCTCTGGGGTTTTTAATGGGGATACCCTTCCCTACTGGGCTTAGGATCTTAGCCGATTTCTTTCCCGAGGACATTGCCTGGATGTGGGCAGTTAACGCAGTTATGTCGGTGGTGGGATCGATCCTGGCGGTCATAATGGCCATGCTCTTTGGATTTACCTGGGCCCTATTAGCCGGAGCACTCGCCTATATTTGGATATTTTACCAATTCCATTCTCTCGACATTATCGAAACCAAGAAGGAGATGCCTTCAGCCAAAGTGCTGATGATAAAAGATTAAATGTAGCTTTACTCTGGCTCCCACAAGCCTTTGTGGGTATGGTGCAAACTTTAAGATGAAAACAGGGGTTGACACAAAAGAATTTTTAGTTATAATAAGACTAAATTAGTCCAATTAAGAGACATCTAATGAAATTGACCCGAGGAGCAGATTATGGCATGGCCGCCGTTCTTTATTTATCTCAAAGGAGTGAAGATCGCCGCTACTCTCTCGATGAAATTTCCCGGGCCACCGAGATCCCTGAAGAATTCCTAAGAAAGATATTCCAAACCTTAGTCAAATCCGGCATAATCAATTCCTTCAAAGGTAGGGGTGGAGGAGTTAGTCTCGCTCGTTCCCCGGAAGATATCACCGTAGCCGAGGTAATTAAGCCTCTGGAAGAAGAAATGGGCTTGGTCAGATGTCTTCGAGGAAACGAGCCCTGTCCTCGCTCAAGTGAATGCCGGGCCTCCAATTTCTGGCGAAAAACAGAAGAGAACTTTTTACAAATCTTAAGCCGGACTACCATTAATGACGTAATTGAGGGAGGAAAACAAAATGCAGCAAAAGATTGAGAGAGTCCTGGCCAAGGTAAGGCCATCCTTACAAGCCGATGGTGGCGATATAGAACTGATCGAAGTTAGTGACGAGGGAGTAGTCAAGGTTAGACTAACCGGGGCCTGTGGAGGCTGTCCCATGGCCACGATGACCTTAAAGGCAGGGATTGAAAGAGTTCTTAAAAAGGAAGTTCCGGAAGTAAAAAAGGTGGAATCGGTCTAAAAAGAGGTAAGGATGAGAGGTTATCGCTGTCCTGGTCAATCTGAGAGAAACCTAAAGGCAAAGCTTTACCGATGTTCCGGTTGTGGTTACCAGGTGGAGATTTTCTCAGATGAGTTAAAGGCGAGGTGTCCTCGCTGCGGTAAGCAAGTCTATAGCAGGAGGAATCCTTCCTGCGTTGATTGGTGCAGGGCCGCCGAGCAATGTCTGGGGTCAGAGGGGTGGAGCAAGTTAAAGGGAAAAAGGGGATGAAAAAGTCCTATCTAAGAAAAGAAGCAGGGCGCAAGATTATTTTTTACCCTTTAATGAGACTATTTTTGTCTTATTTACAGGCGAATCGATT
>JBHIEA010000232.1:0-3235 GCA_046760365.1 bacterium | reverse complement strand
AAGAAGGTGATTTTCCGGTAGCGGAAGAGTGCGCCGAGCAGATTCTTTCTCTGCCGATGTTTCCGGAATTGAGCCGAGAAGAGATTGAAAAGGTTGTTTCTGGAATAAAGGCATTTTTTTGCCAAACGTTAAAACCAGAGCTTGATTGCTTGTCATGTTGAAAGGTGGTGGAGGATAGGGAAATGATCAAGGTTGCCGTCATTGGCTGTGGCTACTGGGGGCCTAACTTAATCAGGAATTTTATCCAAATTCGGGAAAGCAAGGTGAAGTATTGCTGTGATCTGGATGAAGAAAAACTGAGGCGGATTAAGAGCCTTTATCCCGATTCCAGGGTTACTCAAAATTACCGGAAGATTCTTAATGATCCTGAGGTGGAGGCAGTAGCCATTGCTACCCCGGTATATACTCATTTTGAGCTGGCAAAGGAGGGCCTAGAGGTGGGAAAACATGTTTTTGTGGAGAAGCCTTTAACCCACACCAGCCAGGAAGCCCGGGAACTAATTCGGCTTGCTAGAAAAAAAGGTAAAGTGCTGATGGTGGGACATACATTTTTATACACGGCCGCAGTGAATAAGTTAAAGGAGCTGATCGATTCCGGTGAATTGGGAGATGTTCTTTATATCTCCTCTCAGCGACGGAATCTAGGACTTTTTCAGGACGACATAAATGTGGTCTGGGATCTTGGAACTCATGATATTTCCGTAATTCTGTATCTTCTAAATGGCAGCTTGGGAGAAAAAGAGTGTCGAATCGTGGCCACTGGCCAGAGCCACTTTCTCTCGGAGAACGAAGATGTGGCTTTCATTACTTTGAATTTTTCTGATAACGTAGTGGCTAATCTGCATCTTAGCTGGCTTGATCCCTGCAAGATCAGGAATATGACGATAGTAGGGAGCAGGAAAATGGTCGTATACGATGATATAGAAACCTTAGAGAAGGTTAGAGTCTACGATAAGGGAGTTTTGGTTCCCGATTCCCACCATAGCTTTGGTGAGTTTCAGCTTTCCTATAGATATGGGGACATTACCATTCCTCGTTTAAAACAGGAAGAGCCCTTGAAGGTGGAATTAAGCCATTTTCTAGATTGCATCAGAGAAGACAAAAAACCTCTTACTGACGGCGAAAACGGGTATCAGGTGGTGAGGATAATAGAGAAGATAAATGAGTCCCTAAAGAACGGTGGAAAGAAGGGAAGGATAAATTTATGAGCCAGAAGTTGGGGATACTGAGTGAGAAGGTAACCTTGGGTGAAGGCCTTGAAATTGATGAAGGAGTATTGATTGGATATCCAAGTGAGAGAATAATTCAATCGGAGAGACTAATCATAGGCAATAATGCCAGGATCAGAAGTGGATCGGTTATTTACTGGGGCTCAGAAATAGGAGATAATTTGCAGACCGGGCATAATGTGGTAATCAGGGAAGAAAATGTCATCGGCGATGATTTCAGGATCTGGAATAATTCGGTGGTGGACTATGGATGTGTGATCGGCAACAATGTCAAAATTCACTGTGGGGCCTATATTTCTCAGTATATGGTGATTGAGGACGATGTCTTTATGGCACCGGGGGTGGTGGTAGCCAACGACATCCATCCGGGTTGCGGTTATTCCGACCAATGTATGAAGGGACCAATTATTAAAAAGGGGGCACAGATTGGAGTTAATGTGACCCTGCTTCCCTTTATCACCATCGGAGAGCATTCTCTGATCGGAGGAGGAAGTGTGGTGACCAAAAATGTCCCTCCCCGATCAGTTGTTTACGGAAACCCTGCCCGAGTAGTAAAAAATATTGATGATCTTAGGTGTATCACCGGACTAACGGATAGGCCTTATCGAGGGCGTCCAATCTGCGGCTTTCGGAGTTCAAGGACATAGGTGTCTCAACCTCTTTTCCTTTCGCAAGGTATCAAATGAAATATTCTGATGAAGATGGATTTGAACAATGAAATATAAGAGTAATCTTGATATAATTGACTTGGGGGAAACAAAATCTACGCAGGTGAAGGCAATGGCAATAGAATCGAGCCAGCTTTTTGCAAGGGCAAAAGCTTCCTTTCTCAAGCGGGCTCTGGATCTTATATTGGCATCTCTAATACTGATTACGTTTTCCCCTTTGCTACTTTTGGTCATGGTAGCCATAAAGATTGGAAGCCCCGGGCCGGTCCTTTACAAACAGATAAGATTGGGACAAAAGGGCAAACCCTTTAGATTTTATAAGTTCAGGTCGATGTATGTAAATACAGACGATGCCCAGCATCGATCATACGTCAAAGGCTTAATTAAGACAGGGAGTCCGTACGAAGTTGATGAGAACGGCAAAGCCTTCTATAAAATTTCCGACGATGGGAGGGTCAGCAGGGTAGGGAGGCTCATCAGAAAATACAGTGTAGACGAGTTCCCTCAATTGTTTAATGTGCTGAGAGGTGAGATGAGCCTGGTAGGACCAAGACCACCCTTGCCCCACGAATACAAGCAGTACAGCGATTGTCACAGAAAAAGGCTGGATGGAATGCCTGGAATTACCGGACTCTGGCAGGTGAGTGGCAAAAACAGGATTCCTTTTGAAGAGATGGTTAAACTGGATATCCACTACCTTGAAAATTGGTCACTCTGGTTGGATATCAAGATAATAGTGAGGACGTTGCCAGTGATACTCAAGGGTGAAGCCTGCTAAAACTGGATTCTCTAGGAAAGTACCGAATTCGAAAAAGTCGTCTTTCTTCGCTAAGCCGATAAAATGGCTTGATTAATCCTCATGGGCTGAGTTCCCTAAGACCGTTACATAGATAGGAAGACTTCCATCCGGATCTTCAAAAAAACTGGGGAAGCTACAAAGGTACCGTGAGTAGTACAATCAGATGGGCTGCACCATTTTGGTGCGGCCAGCCCAAGATATGAGCATCAATCATAGAGAAATTGGGCGCCTAAAGAATTGCTTCACTTTGGTGCATAATTTGCACCCAGGTAGGGCACCTCGATCAGTTCCTATTATCTTCTAGATAATTCTTATTACCTACCCGACTCTTCGCAGAGTCAATAGATAATTATTTTGCATCACGCCGGCCAGCTTTTTCTCCTTCTCAAAAGACCTGGCATGAAAGTTGCTGTATGCAAAATCGGTAAGAGTCGGGCAGGGGTTTCATCGTTGAGCAAGCTCTGGTATTGATTTGAGTTTGGCGGGAGGAAATCCTCATGAATTCTATCCTCATCGTAGATGATGATGAGCGCCAGAGA
>JBHIEA010000231.1:0-3253 GCA_046760365.1 bacterium | reverse complement strand
AGGGAACCTTATGCTATTGATTTAGATAAAGTTTTAGAGGTAGCCAAAGACAAAGGCATCTGGCTGGAGATCAATGCCCAACCAGAGAGGTTGGACCTTACTGATCTGTGGGTGATGGAGGCAAAAAAAAGAGGCGTGAAACTAGTCATAAACACCGATGCCCACAACTTGCCGGGATTAGATCTCATGTCTTTCGGAGTAATTACGGCCCGACGTGGGTGGCTGGAAAGCTCTGATGTTATAAATACTCTGCCTCTGGAAGATCTTCTAAAAACTCTTCGGCCACTCTAGCTCTTACTTGGAATCTTCCCCTTCGTCGCTGTATATCAAGAATGACTCCTTTATTCTCAGGAAAAAGCTTAAGGCTGAGATGTGCTCGGTGTGTTTCCAAGGGCTACCGCATGAGTTCTACTCTTATCTGTACACTGTGGCTCCCTAGATTTGTCCGCTGGGGGCCTTCATGATACATGAGAAGCCTTAAGGAGAACTTATGCGTTAGAGCTCATAGACCCGAGATCACGCGGCTGCCTTATGGAAAACACCTCGCCAGGCAGCAAAAGTACCTGCAGGCTCCTCCCTCGATACGCGTACAAACCTTCTGAGTGCTAATATTTTCCTAGTACTATCAAGGGTGGGATGAACTTAGGACTGCGCAGTTTTGGTGTCCTTTCCCCTTTATCATATCCAGAGCATGAGGAATAACCGGAAGAATAATTTCCAGGCACTCGGCAGCAGCCTTAGGGCTTCCGGGAAGATTGATGATGAGGCTCTTTCTTCTGGTTCCAGCAGTTGCCCGCGAAAGAGCCGCCAGAGGGGTGATCTCAAAGCTTCTTTGACGCATAAGCTCAGCAAAACCAGGGATTTCCTTTTCAAGTACTTGTCTGGTGGCCTCGGGAGTAACATCACGAAAAGATATCCCGGTCCCTCCCGTGGTCAAAACAAGATCCACCTTTAGCTTATCCACTGCTTCTTTGATGGCCCGGCTTACGGTAGCTTTCTCATCCGAGATAATTTCATATTTTATTACCTCACCCAGGCTCTTAACCATCTGCCTAATAAGAGGCCCACTTTTATCCTCTTTCTTTCCCTCTGAACATCTGTCACTCACTGTAATTATACCGATTTTCATTATTTTACCCTATATCTTTATCTTATCACCTGCCTTTACTCTCCCACCTTTTAGAACCTCGGCAAAGATTCCTTCCTTGGGCATAATGCATTTTCCTATCTTTTTATAAATAGCACACCGGATGTGACACTTCTTTCCAATCTGGGTCACTTTTAACTTTATGTGATCGCCAATCTTGATTTGGTCACCCACTCTTATTTTTGCTAGATCCAGGCCTTCGGTGGTGATATTCTCGGCAAAATCACCCGGTTTAAATCCTTGGTCTGGCGATTTTTTAATCTTGGGGCATTTAGCCTGAGATTTGATCCTCTCCCAGGAAAGAAAACTTATCTGTCGGTGCCACCTCCCGCTGTGAGCATCCCCCAAAAGACCCCAACCTTCTTTTAAGTAGCCCTCCTTAACGGGTAGTTTAGCAATTCCCTTTGCTTGACTTCGGTTAACTGAGCGCACTCTCCCCTTCATTTTATCCCGGTTTTCTGACAAAATCTCCGCTTCTTCCTCCCCTCTTTTCGATGAGCCGTATACGAGAAACCTCAATGGTTTTGTCTACTCCCTTGCACATATCATACACGGTTAAGGCGGCAACTGTAGCGGCCGTCAAGGCCTCCATCTCCACCCCGGTTCTATCTACCGCGCCGACCTTTACCTTGATCTCGATTTCATTTTCCCCCAAATCAAAATCTATTTTGGAGTAGGTAACCCGCAAAGGATGGCACATAGGAATAAGCTCGGGTGTCTTTTTTACAGCCAGGATCCCTGCCACCTTGGCACAGCTGAGAACATCCCCTTTGGGAATTTTCCCGGCTCTGATAAGCTCAACAGTCTCACCGGATAGGAGAACCTTTCCTTGAGCTACCGCCTCTCTTTTAGTAATCCTCTTCTCTCCAACATCGATCATCCTAGCCCCCTATTTGAAACATATATTTATTCCTTTGATAAGGTAGCTCTGGTCTTCCTTTCGATTTTTCTTTCATAGCCAAATCAAATGAGGCCTTTATTTCATAGTCCCTATTTTTTCCTTTGAGAGGCCTTCTTAGATCAATTTCTCGGTCCGAACCCAAGCAAGGCCTGAGCTTTCCGGCGGCGGTAAGGCGCAGTCTAGTGCAATGCTGACAAAATGGCTCGCTTATGGGGCTAATAAAGCCTAAAACTACCCTGGTATGATCAATTCTAAAATATCGGGCTGGTGAGTAATAGGAGCTAACGGGGAGAGGTTTCAAAGTTCCCCTTCTTCTCTCTATGATTTCTTTAACTCTCGCATTTGAAAGAAACCAGGTATTTTGTTTCATCCCATTAGTAGGCATGCACTCGATGAAACGGACAATTAAGTGGTTTTCCAGGGAGAAATTAACAAAATCAAGAATCTCATCGTCATTAATCCCTTTCAGAACTACTACGTTGATCTTAATTGGCTCAAGATTTGCCTCTCTGGCAGCGCTTATTCCTCTTAGTACCCGGAGTAGAGTGTCCTGGCCACTGATTCTGGTAAATTTTTTCCGATTTAGACTGTCCAAACTCACATTGATCCGAGAAAGTCCTGCCTTTTTCAAGGAGCGGGCAAATTCTACCAGCCTTACCCCATTGGTAGTCATAGGTAGGTCCCTTATCCCCTTTATCCGGGAGAGCATTTTTACAAGGTCAACAATGTTGTTTCTCATCAAGGGCTCTCCCCCGGTAATCCTTACTTTCCTTATCCCTTTTTCAGCGGCCAAACCAACTATGATACTTATTTCCTCAAAGCTTAACAGCTCCTCCTGTTCAAGTTCTCTCACCCACTTAGATGGTCTACAGTAAAGGCACTTCAAATTGCAGCACTCAGTAACAGAAAGACGCAGGTAATCAGCCCTCATTTTAGGAGCTCCACGGAAACTTCCTTTCCTTCCCCTATTTTCTCTATCCGAGCGGGTAAGATGAGGAATCCATCAGCCCATACCATTGACCTTAAGACTCCCGATTTTTGAGAGGGAGCAGGGACTGCCAGGTACCTATCTCCTTTTTTGATTAATTTAACCCGAATAAATTTTTTTCTTTTGCCCTTACTTGAAACTGTTTTTTTAAGAACGGCTTTAACTCTGATTCTTTGCCAATCACGTCGGCCCAGCATAGAGAAAATGGCCGGGCGCA
>JBHIEA010000230.1:0-3261 GCA_046760365.1 bacterium | reverse complement strand
AAAGGATACTCCAGATATCGGGAAACATCACGAATGTGTTTATCACCCACTGAAACAACTTTCCCATCGGGTTTGATAGTTCTGGCGTATTCAATTTCTATAGTCTCATAGGTGGAATCATAGCCAAGTTCTACCTCCCCATAGTGTTTGCCTCGCTCATTCAATATCTTCACCATAAAATGCATGGTTTGTACGGCGGTGTCATCTGAGAGAATCTTTAGTGAGTCATCATCTAAAAGAACGATGGCTCCGGCATTGGGGTATTCAGCCGAGCCCGGCGAGGTCTTGATTAAATTCCTTAGATAAGGGTTCTCAATATCATCGACCGTGGCTAATCTCATCCTGGCATTGATCAAAACAATTCTCTTTTTAGCCAAAGATAAGTATTTTCCCTTTTTAATCCGGCCATAGACGTTAACGGCCCTATCAAAAAGGCTCTTTTTCTCACAGGTCTGTCCATAGTAGTAGAGAAACTCCTGGTCAGTCGAATCTTGATATTTGTCAAAGATCACCAAAGCGGGGGTGTAATTTCCGACATGATAATAAGAAAGAGCTAAGAGTTTAGCCACGGCAAAATCTTCTTTCTCCTTTGCGTAAAGAGAAGAAAGGATCTCAATGGCTTTCTCAAGCCTGCCATGCTCATAGTAGAGTTTCCCCAACAAAAATTTAATCCGATGGATCTCAGCCCCGGGTTCCCCTAGAGCCAAATTATATTCAGAAACTGCTTTATTAAAAAACTCCTCACTTTTGAGAGCATACTCATTAGCCAGTTCCAGGTGAGTCTTGGCCGGAGCCAAAGAAGGGAGAAAACAGAGAAAAAGTGAACTTAGAAGGATAAACCACCACATCCTTCTCTCTTTCATTAGACGCAAGATTCTTCCTTTCATTGGGGTTCGTCCTTTTACAATTCTTATCGACATGATAATTATATGGGTTTAGCAGCCGATGTCAAAAAGAGAGATAATTTGAAGGTAAGACATTCTGCAAAATCCTAGCCAAACTTTTCGGCTAAGCCTTCCCGGACCCCGGAAGATTTGAAGTAAACAGAATTTATGGCGATCGAGTGAGTAACAGGGTATATCTTAATTTTACTTTAGAATCTCACCCAAGGGGTTAATTTTACGCTTAGCTTCATCATAGCAAAAGGTAGGAATCGGTAAGGTGGTGAAGTCATTTGCCTCTCGCTGAAAGTCGCGTAGCTGGGGAGTCTCGGTGGCGATGCTGTTGAGCAAGACCATATCCCTGAATTTTCTAGGGAAATGATATTCCTCAATTCTCTCTAGGGCGTCCCTGTAACCTTCAGGTCCATCGCTCACAATTGTGGCATTTACATCTCCCAAGCCGGAGTGAACCATTACCCTCAAATTAACATTGTGATAGGCCTTGTCAACTCCTTCGAGGAGATTCTGAAAATAATTTTGCCATCTAACTCCAGCCTGAGAGACCCATAAAGAATCCCAGAAAATCCACGTGCAGGCGACTATAGCGAAGGCCGGGATGCCGTGGGAGATAAACAACCAGGGAAAGCCCAGGTGCACCAGGTTACCCCATAGAGAAAGGGGATGCCTCCATCTCCATTTTCCATAAACAGATGGCAGCTCTCTGAGATAGTAACTCAAAAGGGAGTCTTCCTGTCGGAAGGTATCCAAAAGAGCATTCTGAATGCGCATCCCTGTCTCTTCCATTCTCTCTGGATTGAACTGTTTTGGACTCATGGAGCTAAAGCCGAGCAAAACCTCCCTCTCCTCTTGGCTCCCCACATAGAGCACTGCCTCCAAAGGAAGGTTTCTCCTCTGGATGTTCTCAAAGGTCTCCGCCCTGAAAATAAGGGAGAGGACACTTTCCCTGGGACAAGGAATAACTATCCTCTCCCCAGACTTAGTGCAAAGGAGGAACATCTCTAGACTGCTGGGCTCGACTCTCTCGTTCCTCCCTACTATCTTGCTCTGAGACACGCTGGAGGAGAGAGATAAACTTCGATAAAGATTTCTTACCCCAAAGATGTTGTCGGGATAGGGAAATTGCTCTGTGATATGAAAGAAATTGATTATCCTCTCCCTCGTTCCCTGGGGAACAATTTTCAAAAGGAGGCTATCGCCGGTAAGCTGAGCGATGATATCTCGATAGGCCTCTTCTACTAACTCGTAGGCTCGTGCTTTTTCTGAATCTGTCTCATCCCCGCGCCTTCTCTTGAAATAATCCCGAAGGCACTGATACTTACGTAGAGGCTCAGCGCGCGAGGGATCGAGCTCCAGGCTGCGATAAATGTGCTTCGCCTCATTTAGAGCACCTATTATGTCCGGATCTTTTCCCCTTTGCCAGAAGGAGGAGACGACCTTCCTCGTCCGTCCTGCTATCCTCAAACGAAGGAAATTTACGAAATTGGCTAAAAGAGTTTGAGGCCAAAGAAGGATGATGATCCAAAACTGCTTGACGGATAAAACCATCATTAAATAAAGAATGAGTCCCCTGATGCCCTGATTTCTTAAGCTCCTACCCATTCCTCCCAGGGTCTCCTCAAAATGAAGAAGGTTCGAATACGCATTTTCCTGGGAGCTGATCTTCTCGGCCAAGTGCTGCAGCTCTCCGTCGGAGAGAGGGTGCTTACTTTCCGGCTCAAAGATCTCGTACTTTACTGTGTGATAGCTGCGGGAAAATCCTCTGAAAAAATCCTCCGTCTTCTCCGTCCAGGCAAACCAGGCTCCTCTTTTTCCTCGGCCCTGATTAAAGCCAGGCAGAACTAATACAAACCTTTTTATGTGCTTACTTTTCACCGACCAGACAGGCATTTTTCCTCACCCCTCTTTTGATTGTTAGTTTTTAGTAAGTATTCAGTGAACCCCCGTCATTTTTGGTAGTCGCAGGCTTTAGCCTGCGCACCCTAAAGGGTGCGGCTACCCTGAAAATTCAAGGTGACACGGGCTTCACAGAGCGTTTACTTTCTAGTTGTTAGCATTTAGTGGTTAAATAGTATTTACTATTCACTAACGACTATTCAGTATTAAATGACCTCCTCGGTAATCTTGGAGACGAGGCTTCGATAACCATGGGAATCCATAAAGCTCACCTTGGCCTTCACCCCCCTTACCTCGATAAGGGAGGCAAAGTAGGGGTTATCCCGAACCTTCTTTACCAACGTCTGAAGAATTTCCCGCCTCTTTTCCTCCCCCGACTTGCCTTTCATAATCCTTATCAATTTTTCGGCCGTATATTCCTGAAGCATTATTCTCTGCACCGCAGACCAGACGGTTTCAAAACCCC
>JBHIEA010000229.1:0-3263 GCA_046760365.1 bacterium | reverse complement strand
AATTTATGCTCAATCTATCAGATTTTGTCAGACTAAGATTTTATGTGGTCCTCATGGTTATAGGTGCCCTGGCTGCCGCCTATTATCTTCTTCAAAGGTCTCCTAAAGGAGGGTACCTGCTGGACAGTATAAAATTAAAGTTTCCCGTGTTAGGAAAACTTTTCCATAAAATCTCTTTATCCAGATTTGCCAGAACTCTGGCTCTACTTTTTAATAGCGGGGTTCCCATTCTGGATAGTCTCGATATGACCGGAAAAACCTCGCAAAACCGAGTAATTGAAAAAGCGGTGGAAGAGGCAAAGTCCTCTTTAAAGGAAGGGGGAACCATCGCCGCACCCCTAAGAGAATGTTGGGTGTTTCCGCCCATGATGGTAAGTATGATCTCAGTAGGTGAGCAAACGGGGGCTCTTGATCAGATGCTCAATAAAGTCTCTGACTTCTATGATCAGGAGATAGAAAATATGGTTGATTCCCTGGCCAGTATAATTGAGCCACTTTTGATAGGATTTCTGGGGGTAACGGTGGGAATAGTGGTGGTGGCGATGTACCTCCCATACTTTACCATGTTTCAGCACATAGGAGGATAAAAAATAACTAATTGAATGAGAGTGGGGTGAGAAAAAAGATGAAAGAATTATCCAGGAAGAAGGAAGGTTTTACTTTGATCGAGCTTCTGATCGTGGTGGCCATCATTGGCATAATAGCTGGGATTGCCATACCCAATTTTTTAGGAGCTCGAAGCAAGGCCAGGGTGACACGAGCATTTGCCGACATGCGGGCCCTAGGTGATGCCCTGGAGTCCTATTATGTGGACAACACTGAGTACCCCAGCGAAAATGATGGTTTGGACGAACTGACTCCCGATCATATCACAAGTATAGCCAATGATCCTTTTTCCGGTGCTGCGTACAGGTATTACACCGATGCTGCCGCAACTGCTCCGGGAACTGCCTGGCTTCTCGTCTCTGATGGACCGGATGGCGATGAGGATGCTTCAGAAACGCTTGGATTGAGCTGGGCCGATGCGGATCGAGTAGCAGGTCAACTGGGAGGTCCGGATGGGGCTACTAGCGGATATGGGGCTAATGCCACTTGGTACGACCCCACTGCTGGTGCTACCAGTGACGGTGATCTGGGAAGAGGCGGACCTTAAAGCTGAATTGAGGTCGGAAAAAGGGGGAGAAATCCCCCTTTTTCTTTTATGAGCGCTGTTTCTTTCTTCGGTAAAAAAGCACCGGAAAAGGAAGATGATTAATGGATTCGTCTTGCAAGAACAAGGTTTCACTTTCATTGAGCTCTTGGTAGTGGTAGGTATCATCACCATATTAATAGGACTTTTCACATCCAACCTCTTAACAGCCCGAACCAAGGCGAAAGTTTCCCGAGCTATCGCCGATATGCGGAGTATAGCTACGGTCCTAGAAATTTATGTTAGCGACAAGCAGACCTATCCGCCAAACTCTGCAGAAAATAAGATTGATACCACCGACCTCGTCCCTACTTATATCACCTCCGTGCCCCTCGACCCCTTCACGCGGGACCATTTCAGATATTACACTGCTGGCGAGAGTAAAAAAACTGCTTACCTTCTAGTATCCGATGGACCCGATGGAACTCCAGATATCACCAGTTATCATGCCATCAGTGGTCCAGCGGGGGGACCAGAAGGGCCCTGGCCGGTGGTCATTGGAGGGGGAGATGGTGTAGGAGAGGGCGAGTGGTATAAACCTACCGTAGATAGTAACAAAGGAGACATAGGAAGGGGTGGTCCTTAAATTGCCTTTATTTATGGGGTTTTCCTTCTTTATTTTCATTTTGGGACTATGCATAGGTTCTTTTTTAAATGTTTGTATTTACCGCCTTCCTCGAGGTGAGTCTTTACTTCACCCTCCCTCCCATTGTCCTCAATGTGGTAATTTAATAAAATGGTGGGACAATATTCCCCTGCTGAGCTATCTTCTGCTAAAAGGAAGGTGCCGATACTGCTCCCGTTGTATCTCCTTTCGATATCCACTGGTGGAAGCACTGACCGGGATCTTTTTTCTTTTCTCTTTTTTTTACCGTGGTCCCGGGACTTTTAGCTTCCCTACTTTTCTTACTTTTTTCAAGGACCTCGTCTTCATTTCCTTCCTAATCCCGGTCTTTTTTATTGACCTCGACCACCGTATTGTTCCCAATTCGCTCTCTTACGGGGTCCTTGTCTCGGGACTACTTTTTAGCCTTCTCACCGGATCCTTTTATTCCAATTTGGTTGGGTTAGGCATAGGAGGAGGCATATTTCTAACCATTAGACTTCTGGGTGCTTTGTTCTTGAAGGTAGAAAGCATGGGAATGGGGGATGTGAAACTGGCAATGGGTATAGGAGCATTTCTGGGATGGAGAGAAGCACTGGTCTGTTTTTTTCTCTCCTTCCTCTTAGGGGCAATAGTGGCTATTTTCCTTCTCCTGACCCGGGTAAAAGGAAGAAAGGACAGGATTGCTTTTGCCCCTTTTCTGGTGGCAGCGGCTTTAATCTCGCTTTTTTGGGGAGAAAAATTTTTCAGTTTATACCTAACCTTTGTCTGTTATTAGTCGGGGAATTCCCAAAATTGTTGGCAGATACTTTCTTTGGAGATTATTGCTTGGCAACTTTTTCTGACCGGCAGCTAAAATACCTTCTAAATAAATTTAAAAAATCTGCTCCAAGGACTCAACAAAATGGTCGAGACCACATGGAAAAAGAAACTCTTCCTTATTTTAGTCTTCATTGAATCTTCTTTTCTTCTCTTTTGGGGAGCGAAAAGCTATTACCAAGTCAGACAGGCCCAAGACCAGGTAAGGAGGGTAGAGCAAGAGCTAAACCAATTGAGACTGGAGAACAAAACCCTAATGGAGCAGGTAGAAAAGATGAAGGACCCCTTCTATCTCGAAAAAATGGCTAGAGAAAAACTAGGTTTAGCCAAAAAAGGAGAAATTATCTATAAAATCGTGCCCTCCAAACCCCAGAAATAGCTAACCTTCCTCGAAATTATATCCTCCAGGGGTTCCATGATTCTTCATTTTCCCGAAAGTTTCAGAGCTACCCTTTGCCTCAGTGCTTTTCCAACGTTGCGGCTGAGATTTCCCCGTGTATCGAGGGACTTTCCCCGGAGGAGCCTTAGATCAGCCACCTTAACGAGTCTTCGAGTTGAGGAAGAAGAAAGACGTGTTGTCTGACGAGCGGAGCGAGGAGTTTCACGTCTTTCCCGAGACGAGAAGACGAGCAGAAACAATTCAAAGCTGAT
>JBHIEA010000228.1:0-3268 GCA_046760365.1 bacterium | reverse complement strand
TTCGAATCCTCTCTCTTTTCTCCCTGTCTCTTCCTTCACAATGTAGGATGTGCTCTATCCGATATACGGTTTTATGGCTGGGGGAGGAGGATTCGAACCTCCGCTGCGAGATCCAGAGTCTCGTGGCCTACCGCTAGCCGATCCCCCAATCTTATTTTCGGAAGTCAGGAGATATTCTTGACCTCGATTACGGGACACTGGCCCCCGACCACCGTTTTTTTAGCATCTCTACAGTTCTATCGATCCTCCTTAGAACCTCATTTTTCCCTAACACTACTGCCAGTTCAAACAAACCTGGTCCCCTCATCTTTCCCGTCAAGGCAACCCTGAGAGGGTGAAATGCTTCTCCTGGGGAAAGGGAAAACTCACTGGCCAAATCTCGAATCAGCCTTTCTAGATTTTTCTCGTTGAAAAGGGGAAGACCCGCAATTCTTTCCTTCATCTTTTTCAGTAGAGGAGCGACGTAATCCCTCTTTAATCTTTTATCTACCAAAACCTGATCATATTCGAAGTCGGATTTAAAAAAAAAGTCGGCCAGACTGGTTATCTCGGACAGAACCTTAATTCTTTCCTGTTCAAGCTCTGTCACTTTTAAGATTTTTTTCCGGGTAAAAGGATCTATCCTTTTTTTTACCCAGTTTTTTCGTTTTAGGTAGGGAATCAATAGATCTAATAACTGGTTCGGTTTGAACTTCCTGATATATTCTCCATTCATCCATTCAAGTTTCCTAGGATCAAAGATAGCTGCACTCTTTCCCACTCTTCCCAGACTGAAACTTCGGATAAGCTCCTCCCGGCTAAAAAACTGTTGGCTCTCTGGAGTAGACCACCCTAAGAGGACCAAGTAATTGATCATGGTCCAGGGAAGGTACCCTTTTTCTCTATAATCAGCAATGGAAGTTGCACCATGTCTTTTACTTAACTTGGTCCCATCTCCACCTAGAATCATCGGTATATGAGCGTATTGCGGAATCTTAAAACTCAAAGCCTCGTAAAGCAGAATCTGTCGAGGAGTATTAGAAAGGTGGTCATCTCCCCTTATTACATGGGTTATTTTCATCAGAGCATCATCAACCACATTAGCAAAATTGAAAGTGGGCGTTCCATTGGACTTTAATATAATGAAATCACCCAGCATTTTAGTCTCAAAGCCCACTTTACCCCTTAACAGATCGTCCACGTAGATGGTGTCTTCCCCAGTTACTCTGAATCTTATGGTGGGAGACCTTCCCTCACGCTCAAATTCTTTTCTCTCGCTAAGGGTGAGGTTTCGACAACGGCCGTCGTACTTAGGAAGCATACCCTTTTCCTTCATTTTCTTTTTACGTTGCTCGAGTTCCTCAAACGTACAATAACAGAAATATGCCTTTCTTTTTTCTAAAAGTGCTGAAACATACCTTTTATAAATCTCGATTCTCTGAGACTGAAAATAAGGGCCGTAATGTCCACCAATTTCAGGTCCTTCATCCCAGTCTAGTCCTAGCCATTTAAGATCTTTAATCACGGATTGAGTGAAGTCTTCGGTGGAGCGGATAATATCGGTGTCTTCGATACGTAGGATAAACCTGCCTCCACTTTGTCTGGCGAACAACCAATTATAAAGAGCCGTCCTTGCTCCTCCAATATGCAGTCTTCCTGTAGGACTGGGCGCAAAACGAACTCGGACACTCTTATTAATCAATTCACCCATTTTTTCCAGAGAATTTTTCAGAATCTTTCTTTCGTCGCGCCATCTTGATGATTAATGGCCGATTCCTCTCAATTTGGGAAAAACCTGAAGCCTTTAAAAACAAGTGAGATTCCATTATGAATATGGGTCTGTCTAGCAGGTATGGTCGGATGGTTTTGGTAGGAACCTCACTTATTTTTATGTCGATCGGCCCGATGTCTTTTTTTTCTTTTGTGCTTGGCAATTTTGGATTTTTTTCTCCTTTTATCAGAAACCATTGGCTCCCTCTTTTTATTTATATAAGTTCTACTTCTCTCATTTTATGGATAACAGGCAATTTGTCAATTAGCGAGATTTTTCAGCTTTTATTCGCTGAATCTGTGCTTTTGCTATATTTCTTTTCTCTGACAAAGGATAGCGAGAGAGAAGTTCTTCATAGGTTCTTAGCGCCTTATCCCTTTCTCCTTGTAGCTCCTGACATCTAGCTACTCCCAGAAGAGCCTGGGGAGCTAGTGAACTTTCGGGATATTTCTGGAGTAATTTCTGGTAACTGCTGATAGCCTCCTGGTAACTGCCAGATTGCTCGTAGCTAGAGGCTAATTTTATGACTGCCCAAATAGCAAAATAGTCATCGGCATATTTGCCCTCGAATTTCTTTAGAACCTGGTTAGCTTTCTCGTACTCCCCTAAAGAGTAAAGACAACTGCCCAAATAGAAGAGAACCTTTCTTTTGTCCTTAACCCAAAAGTTAGATAGAATAGCTTCATAGAGAGTTTTTGCCTTTTCTAATTTATCTAACCTCTCTTCTTTTTTTTGGCTATTTTTTGCTTGCTGATAGTAAGAAGTAGCGAGTCGAAACTTTTGCTCTGCCTTTTTCCCACTCTGATCTTGGACAACAAACAATGCTACCAGGCAAACAACTCCCACAGCTATCGATAAGGCATAAAGAATCATTCTTTTCCTATTCATTTTTGCCTTGATCAAAGGCCATACCCGCTTTAAATAGTCACGCATTTAGCTAAACGCCTCTTATTATTTTCAGTCTGCCCCACGCTCCCATTTCTTTCCCTTTTATGATTATCCCGCCTCGGACAAAGGGGATCTTGCGAACAAACTCCAAGCCTCTTTGAATACCGGTCTCGTCTTTCACCAGATTACCTACGGCGGTAGCAACTGCATCGGCTAAAGCAGTGGAAGGAGAAAGAGCAATTACCGCGTCTGCCATTCCCAAACTCTGGGAGTGTCCAAAAGTTCCCGCCGAACAACAGATTCCCAAAGGGGTGTCCTGAGGTTCAATCTGAAGGGCGATTTTCTTTGACAGCGGTGAATCTCCAGCATAGATACCCACTATTCTCCTTCTCTTCACTTTCATGAATATGTCCCCTCCGTTTTCTACTATAACCTGATTACAATAGTTCAAAAGCTCCTTCCCCACGTACTCCGCTATTGCCCCGGCTACCGCAGCCATTGGCCCTACCCCTGCCTCAAGGCCTGCCTCAGCCATAGTTCTTACAATCGGTGGCATTCCTTCTTCAATGGAAAAGGGTTTAAAGGTGGTTCTGAAGATGGGATTTCGATAGATATACTGTTCTATGTCCT
>JBHIEA010000227.1:0-3271 GCA_046760365.1 bacterium | reverse complement strand
GGAAAAGGTGCGGGATGACCAACCTTTTTAGCTGGTTCGGCAGGGAAAGTCCATACACTCTTGGTAAATTCGAGGAATTCGTCTCTAGTAATGGTACTCTCTCTGCCTTTCAGTTTTTTCCTGTTGAAGGTGTCTTTAGAAAATACTAAAATATATTCGTGGATGTCTCTTAATGTAGGATTAGCAGCTGACCTCCAGCTTCCCCATGCTGTTGAAGGACTAGAGCTTGATGCCTTATTCCAGATAATCTCACCCCGCATCAGAAAGCCAATATCCAACATATCTTCGATAATAAAACCATGCAGAGGAATATAAGGTTTTCTCCCTAAGTTTGCTACATTCACACAGGCCCTTCCCCCGGGGACAAGGACCCGGTAGACCTCAGAGAAAACCTTCTTTAACAATCCTCTGTAGTCAGTTAAAGTAAGATTCTCATCGTACTCCTTACCAACATTATAAGGGGGCGAGGTAACCATTAAATGAATACTGCTGTCAGGTAGTTCGTTCATTTTTTCACTACTTTTAAGGAAGATCTTATTTAGCACTGCCGACTTTAGAGGGTTTTCAACGTACTTTATTTTTCTATCTTGCTTAAATCCTTGATACAATTTACTGCCGTAAAACCGTGAAGAATCATGGTTAACTCTTCCGGGTGTACCAAAAGCACTGGTTTGGGTGCCTCTTTTTCTTCGCCTGGATTCTCTACTCTTCATTCTTCCTTCCCATAATCAACCCATCTTTTGTAAGGATTGTAATCTATTTTTGACCGTCTCCAAGTTATTCCTATAACTCTAATCTTTTCATCCTCAACTAAATGTGATAAAGCATTTTTACTAATCTCCACGCCTCTTGGATTCGTCCCGGGCTTGGGAAGTTTAATATACTCTTCTCTACCTATTCTTTTAAAGAGTCTTTCCTGAGCTTCCAAAGGCATATAGTAAAAGCCTCCTCCAACATTCCAGTTAATTTGGAGAAGCAAAATATCACAGTGAGGGTAATAGCTTTCGCGAAGAGAGCCCACTTCCATTCCAATTTTTCCAGCTCTTGAACCCTCTAATTCTGCCAACTGGAAGAGTTATGGCAAACGATTTTTGATTTTCTTCACAAGTTCTTTGATAATTTTGGGCCAATCGTCCTTGAAAAATTTTTTTAGATCTATACTGAAATAGCCTCTCTAGTTAGGTGGTTTATCTTGTAAAAGGGCACTCACAGAGAGAACCAAGTTGGATGGTTCTATATAATCGGTAATCTCAGGCACGCTAGAATATAAAGAAGCCACTAAGTCATGAAGAGGTTCACCAGCAGTTGCTTCAAGTTGTGCCACGACAATATCAAAAGCTGTTAACCTGACGAGGGTCGTGTTTAACTTCACAAAGACTTCAGTAGCAATTTCTTTTGGGACATTTGAAGGCAAATACATGAAAGGAAGATTGAAATTGGCGACCTGTACTCTCAGAGTCGCAATTCTATCCCTGATTTCAATCTCAACATCTTTATCGCCTTCAGAAGCTTCTTTAGACCAGCTCTTATATCCTAATTCGTCATCTGAGTTTAGTAGCCTTAAAGGAATTAATCGTTTTCTCCAACACTCTTTGGGTTGGTTCACCCATAATGGATATTTTCTTCCATTTTTTATCTACCGACTAATTGCAATTACTTCAGCTCCTTCTTTATCTCCATCCTTTAGGGCAACTAAATATGTTTTATCTGGATAATTGTCGGTTAAGGATCGCCATAGGGCTGTTAAACGCTGTTGTTCATCCAAAAGCAATTCCCTGACTCTTTTAACATCTCTAGGTGCCCCTTTGATCGCACGAGATACAAAAGGGAGTTCTCCCCCCACTTCTAAAACGAGCGTAGAACCAGTTGGCAGATCTCTCGCGACAGCAGTAAGAAAGTCGGTTACTATATTTGAACTCCATGCTTTATATCTCTGGAAACGAGGCAAAAGAATCTCACTTGCTTTAACTTTCATAAGCCACTCTTTTACAGCACGATTCCTGGCTTCCATTTTCCATCGCCTCCTCTTGCTATTTCCGATAACTTGTTATTCGACTCGGGTCAGATAGAATTCCCTTTCGGCGCTGTGTCCGAAGTACTTCAGGCACACTGCTTTGCCTGCAAAGTCGCTCAATCAAAATTATGATTTGGCGGTATCATGCGACATTCCTATATTAAAAACCAAAAACCCATCCCCTCTCCTGAAAGAATGGGTTCACTCATAGATAACCTCGGCCATCACATTTTCTTTTGGCCAAAGACGTCCCTAGCTTCGCCTCCTAATCTTTCGGATAGCTCGTCTTTCGGTTATCCTCTTATAGATTCTACCGACTATCTTAAACACGAATGTTATGGTATTCTTGGGATGACCGCCAAACGTCGGCTACTTTGAAGGACAATGATATTGGTGGAGCTCTCTACTTTTGCTCTATGCCAAAATCAACGCCTTGTTCTCTAGGTAATTCTTGATGGCAGCCAAAAATTCTCCTGCATCACTTACACATTCTCTCGCATCTTCACTCATCTGCGAAGTATAGGGCATCATAATCTGCCTTCAGTCGCTCATCCTGTTCTGCACTTAAGATTCTTGCATATTTATCTGCAATCTTCCCGGTCTTGATTAAGTGCTGGCCAAAAAGTCTTCTCACTCCTCTGTGTGATTCAACATTTATATCCATTAGAGTCAAAGAAGCTTTAGCTGAATGAAGAATCGCATAGTAGGCACGAGAAATGGCATCCTCGTAGAAGCCATTGTGAAAAAGAACATCTGCTGATTTCAATGATTTTTCGGCTCGAATAAACTCACTTTTTGCCTCTTTCACACTCATATCACTACCGCCTCCCTGTCAACATTCTGGATGAATTGAGTGGGTATGTTTCTCAGATAATTAATATGCTTCTCTGAATATACCTGAATGGAGAGAATAATGCCATGCTCTATTTCCGGGTCGTAACCAGTATAACGAATGTCCTTTGCAAGTTTCTTATCATCAGAGCGGCTGATGACTATGACGTCAATATCTGATTCTTCCGTCGCATCCCCTCTTGCTTTTGAACCGAAGACCAGCATACTGACAAGTTCCCCAGGAAATTGCCCTTCCACCCTTCTTTTAAATTCTTCAATAACTCCTCTTTCCTTTTCGGTAAGTTTCATTGCCTGTCCTTCCCGATCTTATCCCTATCCAAGCTGAAGGTAACTCCTAACCCCGATTTTTGTGGATTATACGCCAAAAACCGCCATTTGTCAAATCGAATGGGAGTCATAAGCAGT
>JBHIEA010000226.1:0-3284 GCA_046760365.1 bacterium | reverse complement strand
AGGAGAAAACTATCAATCGAAAACGAAAGAAGCTAAAGTATTTTGCAGGCGTGGGAGGGGTGGGATTTCTTTTACTGGGGTTAAGCACCTTTACTGGAGCAAAAAATGTTCCCGAAACACCCACCCTGCCTGAGCCAACCAAACCTTTTCTGGAAGAGTCTCAACCGACACCGGAGATCCAGCTAAAAATCGAAGGCGAGGTTAGGGATGTATTTGATAGTCCAAGAAAAGACGTAAAAGTGATGATAGAAGAGATAGAAAAGGAGAGTTTCACCGATGAGAAAGGCCGATTTCGCATCTTAAATGTGCCCAATCGTGACTACGTGATGATTGAAGCTCGTTATGGGGAAGAACTATGCTCCCGGCGGATAGAAATTGAGAGAGACACCGAGCCTATTGAGGAAGTTAGAGCTGGTGATGTTACCAGGAAAACGGTAAAGGTAAGTGAACCTTTAATTTTAGAAAATCCCTATGTAAGAGTGGAAGCCTGCCTGTGTGAGGTGGTTGAGGATCGCGCGCCCATAAATAGATTTGAAGAAGAAAAGCCCCGAATCCCGGTAGATATTGGTACTATCTGGTGTTTTGTGAGGGTCTTTGGCCCCGTAGGGTATGAAAAAGACAAAAAGACTGAGATCACTTATTTATGGTACTACAATGGAAAGCTTATCCACAGCTATACTCAAGAGGTGGGATTCAATCTAGCTCCCAGAGGATGGCGAACCTGGGCATTCAAAAATCTCCATGGGCGAATTGGAACCTGGACCTTAGAGATTGTAGCTAAACATAAGGAGCTGGCATCTTTATCGTTTGTAACTCATTAGTGCCCATCCCACAGAAAGTTACTACATTTCAAAAGTACAATTTTGGCCAAATGTGCGCAGAAGATGTGCAAACTGGGGAGTTCTTCGGTATCCAAATGAAATAGCGAAAGCAGTCGAAAAGCGCTAAGGGGAAGAGATTTACAAATTTGGCCAAAAGAGAATGACGGGGTCTATCTATGCTCGGTGAGAAAATTGGTAAGTCCTTTTAGATAGGCCATTCAGAGTAAAACTAGGAAGCTTTTTGCCTCGTAAGACCTGGCAAAGAACTTGCCGTACTATCCCATGAAGGCTTTGGTAGTTAGTCTAACGTTCTTCCTCAAACTTTGTGAAAGAAAAGATGGTCACAGAGAAGTTCAAAAAAGCACAAAAGGAAATGGAGGTTAGCTAGGGATGAAATGGACAAAAATTCGTCAGGATATCTTCTGGATTGGTTGGATCTTTAGAAAAAAAGGAGGCGGTGTGAGTAAGAAAATCACAGGGGCTGTCCTCATTTTTGTTTTCTTGATAGGTGTGGGTTCAACTAGCGGCTTTGTTACCCATAAGGACCCTCACGGCTTTTCTTTGGACTATCCTGAGGGCTGGGGGGTAAGAGTCATCGGAGGAGGTTGCATTGTAGTGGGAAAGGACGTTGAGAACATGATGGGTCCCATGGTCTGGATCTGGACAGTTACTTTGAGGCAATCCGGTACCACTAAGGATGTTGTAGACAGCATGGTCACTTTTTTAAAGAAATCATATCCCGACCTTAAGATACTCTCTATGAGAGAGCTTTCTACCGTGCAAGCCACTGTGGCTCTAAAGTTTAGTTACAGCGATCAAGGAGCAAAATACCAAGGACTCCTGCTCGGCAGCCGAGAGGGGAAAAGAGTGATTCTTTCAGGCTTCGTGTCTCCTTGGGAGACCTATGCCCAGTCAAAGGCTAGTCTGGTGAGGATTCTGTCTAGTTTTAAGGTAGATCCCACCTTGCGAGACGCCTCGAAAATAGCTCCCCCGGATCACGAATTTGTCACTTATAAGGATCCTTACGAGGGAGCTTTTACTCTAAAGGTTCCCCGGGGCTGGAAGGTGGAGGGGGGAGTTGTTCGCCCCTATATTGATGCGGCCGTAGCCTTGGAAATAAAGAAGGATCCAGAGGGAACAGTAGCCATATCTTACTATGCACCTCTTCCCCCACTTTTTGCCGAACCCAGTGAAGTATTATCAATGGCAGGATTCCTGGAAGGAAGTAGATACAATCCTTCCTATGGGGCAGCTCAGGATATGATTGTTTATCACTATCTACCGGGGCAGAGCTACATTAGGGAATGGCTCCTGCCCCAAATAAAACAAAATTATCCTGATACTAAAATTGTTTCTAGCCGGGATAGGCCAGACCTGCTTAAAGGTGCTCCCCAGATCCCCTGGCTCGAAGTCTCCCGGGCCTGTGCCGAAGCGGCAGTTGAAGGTACGGTGTCAGGGACCAAGGTAAAAGGGAAGATCACTGTATTCACTCAACTTACAAGACCTCCCGGAATGCCATCAGGGATGTGGCAGGCAAATGTCCTTATCTATAACGCTCCTCCCCAAGAGCTCGAGCAGCTTGAAGCGATAGCAAATAAAATGAATGATACTTTCAGGGTCGACCCAGCTTGGGCTCTCCGAGAAGCACAAGAACAAATTAAAAGATCTCGGATAATCAGTCACTCCGCCGACGAAGTGGCCAGGATAATTCGCCAGACCTATGAGAACCGCTCGGCCACGCTGGATGAGATCTCCAGAAAGTGGTCAAATGCTATTTTAGGTAGGGTAGATCTGGTAGATCCCGAAACTGGTGAGATTGACTGGGGAGTTCCCTCCGGCTCTAACTATTACTGGAAGCAAGGCGATGTCATTATAGGTACCGAAATCTACCAAAGACCGACCATTGATTCCCGACTCCTCACCGATCTTGATGAGTTAATTAAGGATTAGTTTGGAATTGTCCAGGATGAATTCTTAAAACATAGGGGGATTAAGAGAAGAAAAGTGGCTCTCGAAGGGAGGATAAGAAGTGTTTAAGAGAAAACAAAAAGTAGTGGGTCTGGTGGGAATGTTGACTTTTCTTATTCTTGCAAAGTCGGGACTTTCTGGGGTTTTTGCTGAGGAAGTTAAGATTCTTTCAGCCGCACCTCGAGGTCCCACGGAGCATATTGGAGAAACTTCCGCTATTATTGTCAGTTTTAACCAACCGATGGTCTCCCTCCAAAAATTTCCCCAAGGAGAAGGAACCGGCCCTCTTCTCATTAGACCTAAAGTTTCTGGAAAGTATCGTTGGATGGGAACCCGTACTTTAGTTTTTCTTCCTCAAAAAGGAAGACTCCCTTACGGAACTAATTTTACGGTTACTGTACCCCGGGGTATTTCCTCAATTTCTGGACAAATTCTACCGGAAGATTTTTCCTGGTCATTAGAGACTCCCCGACCAAAGCTCATTTACCACTGGCC
>JBHIEA010000225.1:0-3296 GCA_046760365.1 bacterium | reverse complement strand
ATATTTTCTACTGAGCTTGGCTATTTTCTTTAACATTGCTACCGGGCCACAGGCAAAGATTGAGTCCAGCTTAGAGCATCGAAGTAAAGTTTCAGCCAAAAAGTCACTGACTAGCCCTTTGTAGCCCCAACTGCCGTCCTCGGTGGCTATTTTAACTGCGGCCCCCAAGTTCTTAAAATCTTGGTAACATAAGATTTGCTTTTTTGTCTCAGCTCCGAGAAGAAGGGTTACCTTGGGACGGCGAATCTTAAGGGACTCCTGATCACTGATTTTTAAATCATGGCTGAGCAGCCTTTTTGCCAGAAAATGAAGGGGCGCTACCCCTATACCACCAGCCACCAGGACGATGGTTCGAAATTTTTCTTTTAATTTAAATCCTTGCCCTAGGGGACCCAAGAGATCCACCTTCTCACTCTTTTCCTTTCGCGATAGAAGATCTGTCCCTTTGCCCACTACTCGGTAGAGAATCTCGAGTTTCCCATCTTCGGTGTTATGGATGCTAAAGGGCCGCCTTAGTAGAAAAGTTGACCCGCCTGTCACTTTAATGTGCACAAACTGGCCTGGATGTGCATTCTGGCAGATTTTAGGAGCGTCTAAAATTATCTTAAAAAAGTTAAGAGTGATCTTTTTATTAGAGAGAACCTCAGCTACAACCTGGTACATTCTTTCATCTTGAAATATTCAAAGGAATATCCGGCCCAACTTCCTTGAATGTCTTTGATTTCAGAAATCGTGGGTAAATTTGAGTCAAAAGGGTTTTTTAGACCTGCAGAATTTTTCAAATTCTGATATTCTAGATTATATCAACATTTTTAAACAATTCAAGGTTGACAGGGCCTTTTACTTAAGGTAAAATTAACCACTCTATGAGGAAGGTTCTGCAGGTAATTGTAATTTTTCTGGTACTAGGGTTTGCTATTCTGTGGATAAAAACTCTTCTTTATCCAGATAGAGATAAGATAAAGAGGTTGATTCAAATGGAAATGAGGGCTCTTGAGGAAGAGGATGTCGATAGGTGTATGAAAGGTTTAGCACATGAGTTTCGCTGGCAAGAGCTCAGGCTCAATTATTTTGTGGCCAGGCGCGCTCTTCAAAAACTCTTCGAGACCTTTGAGGATATAAAAATTAAACCGACTAGACTAAATATAGACGTTAAGAGTAAAGATGCAGCGGTGAAGCTTGAGATTACCGCTACGGCGAGGAACCTGACAACCGGAGAAAAACAGGGATTTTACAGTGAACCAGGCATTATTTTTCTTAGAAAAATAGCGGGTAAATGGAAGATAGTGGAAGTGGAAAGAGGAGGAACTGTTAAGAGAGATCAATCAATTGAGGGTCGGAGTGCAAGGGTTTAGGAGGATTGAGGACTTGACTGGGGGTTAATATGGAATATTTCCCTACTTACATGGCTGGTCTTCCGGCAGGAGCAAATATCAGTTGTTATCCCCTAAGAGAAGCCACCAGATTTCTTAATGTGTAAACGGATAATTTTTTATGCTTATTTTGGGTATTGATGAGGCCGGAAGGGGTCCGGTAATAGGTCCTCTTGTTGTTTGTGGAGTGCTGATAAGGCAGGCTTGCCTTGCTGAACTTATTAAAAAAGGAGTGAGAGACTCAAAATCTTTAATTCCTCATAGGAGGTTAGAGCTAAAAAAGGAGATCGAACTCTTGGCGCAAGACTATGAGTTCGTCATTATCTCCCCCCGACAAATTGACAAAAAGGGAATGAATGAATTAGAGTTAGAAAGCACAATCGCGCTGATAAGAAGATTTCATCCTCATCGCGTTTATATAGATGCCCCTACTCGAAATTGCAACTCTTACAAAGAGAAAATTCGGGGGTTCCTTAACCCTGGGACCAAAATAGAGTTGATTGTCCAAAATTTTGCCGATCAAAATTATCCCGTGGTAGGAGCTGCCTCAATCCTGGCTAAAGTGGAAAGAGACAGAAGAGTATTTGAGTTAAAGAAGAAGTATGGACCACTGGGTTCGGGTTATCCTTCGGATAGTCGGACGATCAATTTTTTAAGTCAATATCTTCGCCACCATAAGAGTTTTCCTCCTATAGTCAGAAAAAGATGGAAGACTCTACAAAGGATTTTAGAGCAGGAATGGTGAATATTTTTTGAATGAATGAAGCGGTAGACAAAATGGTAAAGAAAAATTTGCTCGTGGCTGGGATGTTTATTATAGCTAGTCTTGCCTTACTCGTAGGTTGTAAGAGGGAAGATAACCGATATCCTTTGGAAACAACGGCAAAAGAGACTCCTCTTTTAGAGGCACAAGGGGTCAATTTAGTAGGATGGGATGAGAAGGGGAGAGAATCCTGGCAACTTCAAGCTAATTCTGGCGAGCAGTTTCCTCACCAGATGAGCCTTAGCCAGGTGAAACTTAATCTTTTGGAAAATGGTAGGCCTGCCTCGGAGGGAGTAGCACAAAGGGTTACTATGGACAATCGTACCTTGAATCTCGTTCTTAAAGGAGACGTCAAGTTTGTCTCCTATCTCGACGGAGCCGAACTTTTTACTTCTGAGCTGGAATGGATAGCCTCAGAAAAAAAATTACAGACAGAGAAAAAAGTTCTCATAAAAAGGGGAAATCTTTTTATAGAGGGATGGGGAATGGTTGCAAGTCCTGACCTGTCTCAGATGGAGATCAAGAATAACCCTACTACTAAACTTATTGAAAGTAAGCCCCGTTAGAAAGGGCTCGGTCCCTAACGGCGGCGATGATAGGAGAGATTATAAAAGGGAGGGAGGATGAGGATGAAGAAAAAGGTGAGACTATTTCTGGGGTTGGGGGTAATCCTCTGGGTGGTTATGAGTCTTTGCTCAATAGTCTCTGCCCAGAAAGAGTTAGTAGTTAGTAGCTCCCAGCAGAGAATAGACTATGCCAATCGGATACTCTTTTATAAAGGCAAGGTTAAGGCAACCTGGGAGGATCTATTATTACTCTCGGACGAAATGGAGGTATATCTAACCAAGGAGAATGATTTAAAAGAGATTATAGCCAAGGGGAATGTTAGTATTACCCAGGGGGACAAAAAAAGGCAAGCCACTGGCCAAATGGCCACTTATACAGGTGAAGATGATAAAATCACTATAGAGGGTAATGCTCACTATCACGATGAGCTAGGAAATGACCTACTGGCGGAAAAAATAAGCATCTGGCTGGGGACAGAAAAACTCGAGGCGGAAGGAACCCCGGTGCAGGCGACTTATGTATTAGGATCATTGAGAAAGGAAGAGGAAGTTGGTTCTCCGGGTGGAAAATCTCAGTAAGAGCTATCAGAAAAA
>JBHIEA010000224.1:0-3298 GCA_046760365.1 bacterium | reverse complement strand
ACCATGCGCAAATTTACCCTCTTTCCAGGATAAAAAAAGAAATACTACTTTCTCTTCCTAACCTCTGCAAACCTTTACTAAACCCACCTGGAGATTCCTTCCTTACTGTCTGCAAAAACTGGCAGAAAAATTGCTATCCTCCCTTTAAAAGCACCTCAATAACCTTCAGTGGCTGAAAAAGTGTTCAGCTTTCAGCAATTAGCAACTTACTGAAGCTGAATGCTTACTAATGGCAGAAAAGAGGAAAATCTTAGAAAAACTAAACTGTTACTATCTCTCATGGGGATAGTAGATTAGGGTATTTTATAAAAAAGGGGGCGAGCGGCTAATTTCCCAAGCCTTCCGCCAAGGCCAAATGAGAAAAATTAGCTCCCAGAAAGTTTCGGCACCACGGCTTTAACTTTCTGACTACTCGCCCTTTTAGAAAATAGCATTTTATCTGGAAGATGTCAAGAACATCCAAAATACTGAGTTCGGCTGTTCTAATTACGGCGCTGATTTCAGGAATGGGGAATAGCCCAGTTCGGAGCCTTGATCATAAGAACGTCGGCAAAGCCAGTGGTGTTCTGAATTCTCAATCAACCCTGGATGCCTTAAGAAATCTAAAGTGGTTGAGGTATCTTGCTACCGCCAATGACTTCTCTTCAGGTACCGAGGTAGCAGGCCTGTCTTCGGAAGATAGTCAAAAAGGGACGATTACTTCGAAAATCGAGACTACCCATGCTGTTATTTACGGCTATGGAGGTGCAAAAATCCCCTCTTACCTGGTGTCCAATTTTGACAGAATATTTAGGATGGTTGCCAATTATTTCAATTTAGAAGTGGGAAAAAATAAGATAGTGGTATGGGTGATGGATTATCACGCCCTTCAAAAGATGAATCCGCGCCCTGATCAAGAAAGAGTGGCTGCCCTATATGCTCCGGGATTTCGCTATTTTTTCTTTTGCCCTGAATTTATGAAAGAATACTATATAGCTCACGAATTAATTCATTATTTTATGGACACCGAAAGAGAAAAAGCTACCACCCAACTGGCTCAGATAATTATCCGTCAGCAATGGCATTCTTGGCTTTCCCATACTGATCTGCCGGTGGAAGATTTTCCCTATTGCTTCAAATCTTTTTATAGTTTTTAAACCATCTTGTCCTGCCCGGGGAACCTCTTCGGAGAAAAACTTACCTGCCTCTTCCAGAATCTTCCTTGTGACTTGACAACTTCTTTTATCTTTTATACCCTATCAATGGGAGTAAGTGGAATTGGATTTTAAAGGCCTGGGAAGGGGCCTGGTTAGCCTTTTTTTACCGGCAGATTGTAAGACATGTGGCCAAATTCTTGAGCCCTTAAGCTTCAGCTATATCTGTGAAAACTGCTGGAACCAAATAAAATGGCTGAAGATGCCCTATTGCTCAAGATGTGGCAAGCCATTTCCTGCCTCTCTTGCCTTTCGGGAAGCTTCCTCTCTTTTGTGTGCCGAGTGCCGCCAAGACTCATCACCCTTTAAAAAGATCTTTGCTGCCACTCTTTATGAAGGAGTGATGAGGGAAGCGATCCATCTTCTTAAATACCGCAGAAAAAAGGGGATAATGAAGCGATTAGAGAAAATCCTGGGGGTCTATTTTGCTCGTACAGACCTTCCTTTCTCCGAATTTGATCTGGTAGTTCCTATCCCTTTATATCGAAAAAAACTGAAGGAGAGAGGGTTCAATCAAGCAGAGTTATTAGCCAAGGCTATAGCTAATTATTTTGACCTCAAATTAGTTAAGAACGGCCTCCAACGAGTCAAAGCTACCATAAGCCAAACTTCGTTGAGCAAGCCCCAGCGGCTAGAGAATTTAAAAGGAGCATTTCAATTGAGGAACAAAGTCGAATTCCAAGCAAAAAAGATACTTCTGGTTGACGATGTTTATACCACGGGGACAACCGTTAGAGAAGCAGCAAAGGTCCTTCAAAAAGCAAAAGCCAGGGAGGTTTATGTATTCACCTTGGCCAGAGCTTCCTGAAGATCTTTAGTTGACAAAAGTATCTTCCTTTAATATAATCCTTGCCATAATCTGTCTGGAACCATCAAATAGATTTTTCAAACGCAGTTTTTGAATGTAGAGGAGGTGTAGGTATGCCAGAAGAAGGAACGGTCAAGTGGTTTGATGACCGTAAGGGTTATGGGTTCATTGAAAGGGAAAACGGCGAGGATGTTTTTGTCCACTTTTCTAACATCCAAGCCGAAGGATTCAAGAGTTTGGAACAGGGCGAGAAAGTTTCCTTCGACGTTCAGGAAACTGAGCGTGGTCTTCAAGCAGTCAACGTAGTCAAAAAATAAATAGCGTGGTTGACTTTCCAAACTTTGCCCGGCTGAACGGGTATAGTAGAAAGTGAAAAGTTCAATATTAAGATCTTGAAACTTTTATTATGGTTGTTCGGCCGGGATTTATCTTGATTGTTAAAGATCCCAGGACGGAGCCAAGGCACAATGCAGGTAGAAGTAAGCGGAACTCACGTTCCGGTGACCACGGATCTTGATAAATATATCAGGAAAAAACTTCAAAAAATAAACAAATACCTTCGGCGAGTCTTCTCTGTGAGAGTAAGACTTAAAGAGGAAAGAAACAGGTTTTCAACTGAAATCAATGTGGTAGCTGATGGCCTTACCATCCATGGAGATGGATTGAGTTCTGATCTATATGGGTCGGTGGAGACTGCCATTGAAAAAGTAAACCGCCAGGCTAAGAAGTTTAAAGAGAAGATAAAATCACGCAGATCCCGTGGGCGGATGAAGAAAAGAGGCTCTTCCTCCCTTCCCCCCAAAGCTCCTCCCAACCACAGTTATCCACAGATAACCCACATCGCTAGAGAAATTGCCCGACCTATGACGGTAGATGAAGCATCGAGGCAACTTTCCTTATCAGAGGATAGATTTTTTTTCTTTCTAAACATCGATACCGACCAGATTAATGTCCTTTACTTAACCGATGATGGTAACTTCGGTTTGATAGAGCCCCAAATATAGATAGCCACAGGATAAAGTTGGCCTATTTCGATGTTGGGATGCTCACTTCTAACTAAAGGAGGCTAAGGTGCAGATAAAGAGTTTTCTGGATAAGCGAGCCATTAAGCCAAGGCTGGAGTCCCGCACCAAGAAAGAGGTACTAAAAGAGTTAACGGACCTTTTAGAAAAAACCGGTCAGGTCACTGACCGAGATGAGTTTTTAAGAGTCATTCAGGAAAGGGAAGAATTGGGAAGTACCGGGATCGGATATAATATAGCCATTCCTCACGCTCGTTCCTCAGGGATCAAATCTC
>JBHIEA010000223.1:0-3330 GCA_046760365.1 bacterium | reverse complement strand
GAACCAAAGCAATTTTTAATGTGAGAGGAAATTAATAACCATCTTTAGCTAAAAATCTGGTGTGTTTTTATAAAGGGAGAGACATGAATGAGTTTCATTGAGGATTATTTAACAAAACTAAAAGAAACTTTTGATGGATTGCCTTACTCCCAGATTGCGAGAATCAAGGATATTTTGCTCCGGGCATATCGGGAGAACAAGAAGGTTTTCATTATGGGAAATGGCGGAAGTGCCGCTACGGCATCTCATTTTGCCTGCGATCTTGGTAAAAGAACTGCTGGAAAGGATATTTTTAGGAAAAGATTTAAGGTTATTGCCTTAACCGACAATGTATCCCTCCTTACCGCCTGGGCAAATGATGCTGCCTACGAGAATATCTTCCTTGAGCAGCTAAAGAATTTGTTGGATGCCGGAGATATAGTGATTGCTATCAGCGGCAGTGGTAATTCAAGGAATGTCTTAAGAGCAGTAGAATATGCTAATGCTAATGGAGCTTTAACTATCGGGTTCACAGGCTTTGAAGGCGGAAAGTTAAAAGACATCGCCAAGGAGTGTTTGATTGTACTCAGTAACTCAATGGAGCAAATTGAGGACATCCACCTGATTCTGGAACATCTTCTCTGTGTGTGGCTGAGGAAAATTTTGGCAACTAGAGTGGTCTTTCTCGATCGAGATGGAGTAATCTGCAAAGACAGGGATGATTACGTCAAGTCCTGGGATGAGTTTGTTTGGATTCCGGGAGCCAGGGAAGCACTGAGGCGTTTAAGCGGCAATCATCATATGGCGATTGTGGTAACCAACCAGTCTGCGGTAGGTAGAGGTCTTACATCCCGGCTCTCAGTGGAAGATATTCATCGGAGGATGATGAGGGGCGTGCAGCAAGTAGGTGGAAGGATAGAGAGGGTTTATTACTGTCCCCACCAACCTGAGGATGGTTGTAGCTGTAGGAAACCAAAGCCTGGACTTCTAGTGACAGCAGCCGAGGATTATACGCTCGATCTTAAAAGCTCGTATCTAGTAGGAGACAGCCTTGGTGATATAGAGGCGGGACGCCATGTGGGATGCACTACTATAATGGTGAGGAATGGCAAGAAAGCGAGCAGCATAAGGAGTCTACTTAAAGGCAACCTCCGGCCGGACCATATCGTCTCAGATCTATCCGAAGCAGTTGATCTGATATTAAAGCTTGACTCTGCTGAAAGGTAATTACTAAAGAGATTAATTGTGAAAGTTTTTCTTTTCAGGAATTTTCCTACCTGAGGAGCGAGAGGAGCTCATCTATATTTAAGGGTTTGGTTAGAACAGCTAAAACCCCTTCTTTCTTGGCTTCCTGGATAAGATGAGGTAAAGAATAGGCGGTCATTATTACCACTTTTACTTGGTCCTTAACTCTTTTGATCTTCCTGACGGTTTCGACTCCATTTATATCGGGTAGCTTCAAATCTAAAAGAACGAAATCAAAATTGATCCTCTCCACCTTCTTTAGGGCCTCCATTCCCCCATAGGCAGCCTCTACCTGGTACCCTTTTATCTCCAGAATATTGGATAGGGTTTCTACTCCGGTCGCATCATCATCTACTACGAGAACTTTGGTCAATTTGACTCACCTCACTCAATTTACTACCCAGAAGGAAGAGGAAATCTAAGATAGAAGGTGGTACCTTCTCCTTCTCTGCTTTCTACTTCTATCTTCCCTTGGTTAGCTTCGATCAGTCTCTTAGTTATGGCAAGACCTAAGCCTATGCCCCTTGCTCTGGTGGTGAACAAGGGCTGGAATACTTTCTCCAAATTCTTCTTTGGTATTCCCTCCCCGGTGTCAGAAACACTAATGAATAGATGCTGTCCGTCTACCTTGCTGGCTATTTTAAGCTCACCTCCTTGGGGCATGGCTTGAACAGCATTGGTGATGATATTATTCAAGGCCTGCCTCATCTGAATCTTGTCCAACCTTATCCGCGGGAGATCCTTACCTAGTTTCTTTGTTAACCTGATCTTCCGAGGAATGGAGCAGCTTTTCAGGCTCTCTTTAATTAGGTCATCCACATTGATCGATGAAAGTTCGACTTTAACTTCCCTGGTAAAGTCCAGGAGTTCCTCTATGATGGAGGCTGTCTCATCTATTTCTTTGTCAATAATCTTTAGATGTTTCCCAACTTTTTTCTTCTCCTTACTGGAAGTCACTGTCTGGAGAAAGTAGATGGAGTTCCTGATAGCTGCTAGTGGATTTCTTATCTCATGAGCCAATCCGGCCGCCATCTCCCCCATAGCTGCTAGTCTTTCTTTTTGCACCAGCTTCTCCTGAATTTCTTCTAGCTCCTTAGTACGCTCTAGCAATTTTCGGTTTTTCTGTCGTAGCATATCGGCGAAGACAGCACTGGTGTGTCCCACAAAAACAAACATCCAGAGGACAATTAAATTAGTGATGGGAACAAAAGGAGTGTCATGATAGGGGCCCGGATCGAAGGTAGCTAATATCCGGCGTCGGCTCACCACCTGATAATAGTCGAGAAGAACGGGAAAGAGGTAAAAAAGAACCGCGATTAGAGTAATGATTCTTCCCTCCTTTTTACGCAGAATCGTATTAGCATAAATAATAGGAAAGATATAGAATATGGCTCCCATCCATCCACCCAACCCCAGAAAATAGAGGACGAAGGTGAGGATCAGCATCTCCAGGAGAAAGTACCTCGAATACATGGTCCTGATGTTCTTTACCCTTGTTTCTCTTCTTACCAGGAAACCATAAAGACCCCCAGCAACCAGCCAGACGATGGTGAGCACCAGGATATTATTAGGTAAGGGTAGACCCAGTCCCCACTTGGCAAAGCACACAATAATGAAGAAAGTTATCAAGGCCATCATTCTAATTTTAGTGCCCTGTCTGATTCTGGGGACTATGTCGCCGCGCTCGAACTCTTGGTCAGATATAGGGTTACCGTTTTGCCCTGAGGTTTGCATTATTAACTCCGTAAAAGGGACAAGATGTGCTTCACTTCGTGAGGGGAAAGATTGAAGGTTTCAAAAGTTGTGGATTCAGTCATAAAACCCTTACTCGTTTTTCCATTTACTTGAACCCTTGACGTAAATATTCAGTGAAGGACATTCTATGTTGTTGACTGTGAGGAACAGAACGGGTAGCCGCACCCTTTAGGGTGCGCATAAACGCAGGCTAAGGTTTTCCGCAGGCTGAAGCCTGCGCCTACCGGCGGCTACCGAGATTGCTTCGCTCGCAATGACGGGGTTCAGTGAGTATTTACTATTCCTGTGATAAAATAGCAATTTTTGTACCAATATTTCCGGGAAGAAGGGAAAGATGAGAAAAAGATGAGA
>JBHIEA010000222.1:0-3345 GCA_046760365.1 bacterium | reverse complement strand
ATAAGCCGCAAAGCCCTTGACGAGCCCCTAGTATATTGCTATATTTAACTTGTTAACACTAAGTATCAAAAGGAGCTATGCCTATGCGAAGAACAACCAAAACCATTAGCTTATCTGTACCCCCGGAGATGGCAGAGAAGATCAAAGAGTTAATGAAAAAGGAGGGAAGCACAAGGAGCGAGCTGATAAGGGAAGCATTAAGGCGATATGTTGAAGAGCAAGAATGGAAAGAGATTTACCGGTATGGAGAGATTAAAGCGAAAGAGAAAGGGATTACCGAAGACCAAGTGGAAGATATAATTGATGCTCGTCGGAAGTAAAACTGAAAAACCACAGGTGGTAATAGACACTAACGTCTTTGTCTCTGGCCTAAACTTCAGGGGAAGACCTAGAGAAGTTTTAGATTTGGTATGGAGAGGCGAGATAGAGGTCCATGTTTCTCCATTTATCCTGAGGGAATTGGAGGAGACCCTTGAGGAAGATTTTGGTTGGAACACAGAACGGGTTGAAAGAACCACAGAAAGAATAAAAAAGGAAACTACCCAAGTTCAGCCTAAAACAAAAATCTCGGTTATTAAAGAGAAAGAGACTGATAACCGGATCCTTGAACGTGGTATTGAGGGAAAAGCTCAATACATCATCTCTGGAGACAAACGTCATCTTTTGCCCTTAAAAGAATACAAAGACATAAAAATCTTATCCCCAGCTCAGTTTTTGAAAATTATTTCCCAGGAGGTATCATCTGGGGGTTTTTGAATAAGCGGTAAGTTAGCTAAATCGACTTAAATAAGATCTGAACCTTGAGTAATTCAGAAACTCCAAAAGCTCAATTAGCAAATTCAAAGGAGGCACGAACCATGAAGAGGGAAATGAGGGGCTTGCTTGTTATGATAGGATTGTTACTATTGGCCGGTGTGGAAACGACTACGTATGGTGAAGAGGAATCGAAATCGATTGGCTCCCGAGAGTTTACTCTGTGGAGAGAAACTAAAGAGGGTGCCTTCTACGGATTTATCCCAAAGGGATGGGTTGCTCAAGGTGAGGTTGCGCGGCCATTTGAGGATGCCACTTTGCAATTTGAGGCCAGAGGGAACGATCAGGGGACAAAAGTCTTTTTCTTCTTTGCCCCCTTACCTTCCGCATGTGTCGAACCCAACTCAGTACTCTCAATGTATGGCAATACCGAAGGAACGTGGTGGGAAATACCTTATACATCATACAGGTATTATGTGCTGCGCTACCTGCCTGGAGGTGAATATGTGAAGAACTGCCTCCTCCCTAACCTCAAGCACCAGTTTCCTGATGCTCAAATAGAAAGAATCGTTGATCGGCCTGACCTGAGACAGATATATGGGGTGTACGGTGCGACTGAGCGGTACGATGCCGCCGATGCAGTCATCACTTATACTACAGGCAACACTAGAATGAAGGCCGGCTATACCGTAATCACCAAGCGACTTTATGTGAATATGGGTATGGGTGTTGATTTTGGTCTTTGGGGAGTATATATGATGGGCTGCCATTCCCCGGAAGATGAGTTCGAGAAAGTTCAGTCATTGTACACTACTTTCATTCCTACCTTTAGAGTGAATTCGGAATGGATGAGAAGGGAAATGGCGGCACAACAGCAGAGAGGACGAATAATAAGTGGGACCTGGAAGAGAATAATAGAAATGGATTACAAGATGTGGGTGGAGGAGTCAGAAAGTAGAATGAGGGTAGCGAGGGGATGGATGAATGCGTTGGGAGGCACTGAGGATTATATTAACCGTACCACCGGAGAGAAGTTTACCCTACCTGTCATACCCGAAGCCGATTTCTATTGGCAGAGGGGAACTGAGATTGTAGGCACGAAATTGGATCAGATGCCTCACATTGGATACACTCGGTTAGAAGAAATAGCTCGGTAGATTGCACTAAAAAGGGAGTATATTATAAGTTGGCAATGCTCAGTCCTTAACCCCAACCACCCACCAGCCAATCAGTTGAGATAAATCCGTAATGAATCCTCAATTCTTTAAACCTTGCCCCAATGCCACCGCATCAAACATGTTTTGATGATATCTTTCCTTCCACCCTCTATCTTGGGTTAAATAAACCTTAAGCTCTGGGTGTTTTGAGGTAATGGCTTTTGTCACCTCTTTTTTCTCGGCCCAGCCGTCTTTCGTAATATGTTTTTTAACTGTGCTTGGGGCAAAGCTTAACATTTTGGATAGAATTTGGGGAAACTCCCAGATTTTCTCCTTGACATCGCACCCAAAGTGGACTAGATTATAACCGGATAAAAAGGATGCTGGCCAAAGTCTTCTCTAGTTCACTCCAGGGAATAGATGCCTACCCGGTGGAAGTAGAAGTAGATCTTGCCCGAGGTCTTCCCAGGTTTAACATTGTGGGACTTCCCGATCCTGCAGTAAAGGAGTCAAAGGAAAGGGTAACCTCGGCCATCAAGAACTCGGAGTTTGATTTTCCTACCCGAAGAATTACGGTAAACCTGGCTCCGGCTGATGTCAAAAAGGAAGGCTCCTCCCTTGATCTCTCCATCGCTATCGGGATCCTAAAGGCCAGCGGGGCCATAAAGAGAGATGATCTTTCCGGCTACACCTTCTTGGGAGAGCTGGCTCTGGATGGAAAGGTTCGACGGATTAACGGGGCCCTCCCCATAGCCTTAGCCTTAAAAGAGGAAGGCAGGAAGGCTCTCATTGTCCCGGAGGAGAATGCCCGGGAGGCCTCGGTGGTGAAAGACTTGGAGGTCTTTCCCGTAAATAGCCTTCTCGAGACGGCTCAGTTCTTAGAAGGAGAGCTCTCAATCGAGCCTTACCAGTATGATTTAAGAAAAGCCCTAAAGGAGGCTTCGAGCTACGAGGTTGACTTCTCCGAAGTTAAGGGTCAACTCCATGTAAAAAGAGCCCTGGAGATAGCCGCCGCAGGTGGTCATAATATCCTGATGATTGGTCCTCCGGGGGCAGGAAAGACCATGCTGTCCCGCCGAATTCCTACTATTTTGCCTGATCTTACTCTGGAGGAGGCTATCGAGACCACCAAGCTTCATTCGGTTGCTGGTCTTCTTTCCTCTCATCAGGCTCTTGTGGGCACCCGTCCTTTTAGGAGTCCTCACCACACCGTTTCTGAGGCAGGTTTGATCGGGGGAGGAAAGATTCCTAGGCCGGGTGAGGTATCCCTTTCCCATAATGGAGTCCTTTTCTTGGACGAGCTATCCGAATTCCCCCGCCACGTACTGGAATCTCTCCGTCAGCCGCTGGAGGATGGCCTGGTGACTATCTCACGCGCAGTCACCTCCTTAACTTATCCAGCCAGATTCATGTTGGTGGCTGCTATGAATCCTTG
>JBHIEA010000221.1:0-3374 GCA_046760365.1 bacterium | reverse complement strand
ATTGCTATTGTCTGGGTTCTTTTAGGCTTTATTGGAGCTTTGGCTCTGGCCAAATATCTGGAGGGTAAGGGATTCGATGAATGAAGTAGTGGTAATTTTAGGAAACGTGTTTATCGTAGTGGGGCTATTTTTTGATTTGTTCGGCTGCATAGGCCTGGTGAGACTACCTGATGTTTATAATCGCCTCCAGGCTTCTACCAAATGCGTAACCCTGGGAACCTGTTTTATCCTCTTTGGAAGCTTTCTCTTAACCGGCTTTTTATGGAAGGCTATCCTGGCCATCGCTTTTGTAGTAATGACTTCACCCACTGGAGCTCATGCTATCGCTCATGCTGCTCATCACTCTGGAATTAAGCTGTGGAAGAAGAGTGTGGTGGATAGGTATGAGGAAGATATAAAATGAAATACCCTAAACTCCGAGAGCTAAAAGAGGCTTTTACGGCTTTGGTAAAGGGTCCTTACACTACAAAATTCCCTAAGGCTCCTTCACCGGCGGCACCTGCTTACCGGGGTAAACCAGAGTTCGATCTCGAGGAGTGTGTGGTTTGCGGTGCCTGTGCCAATGTCTGCCCGGCTGAGGTTATAGAGACAATTGAGACAACTCCCCAAGGAAAAGCGGCAACTCAATCAGAAACTGAAAGCCAGCTTCCCCCACCGGGTTTTCGAAAGCTCATTCTCCATTATGATAAATGCATCTTCTGCGGACAATGCGAGGTCCATTGTCTCACCGAAAAAGGGGTTCATTTAACGCAAAAGTACGATTTAGCCACCCTGGACAGAAAAGAGTGTATAGAAACTGTGGAGGACAAGCTCATATTCTGTGAGCACTGTGGAGAAGCTATAACTACCCAGAAGCACCTTCGCTGGTTGATAGAAAGACTGGGCCCTCAGGTTTTTTCCAACCCCAATCTGTTTCTGACTTCCTATGAGGAGATAAAGCTGATAAAAAAAGGACTGCCCAGAGAAAAGGGGCTTCCCCTAGGGCGTTTTGACCACTTAAGGATTCTCTGTCCCAGATGTAGAAAGCGGCTTACTCTCAAAGAAGAATGGGGATATTAGAACTTTCCTCTCAAAATTTGGGCTCATCTTCTAAATCACTTTCCCTCATGTTAACCTAGCCAGTTCTACCGTGAAAATCTTGACTCCTAATGGTTACCTTATAGAATTAAAACCGAGAGAAAAGAGGACTATTAACATCAAAAGGTGCTTTTTCTGAATGCTAAGAGAGGGCAAGTCGTAAAGTGCGTATCTACTATGTTATACAAAAGAGAAGGAAAAAGGTAGTGTCAAAATTAATATGAAAGAAATGCAAAAAAGTCCTATGAATAAAGGGAAAAATCTTTCGTAAAGGAGGGGGGTGTCTACGGGGGTGCCTTCGCTTTTATGGTAGCCGCAGGCTTCAGCCTGCGTAGAGAAATGGTAAATAGAAATGTTAGAGAAAAGAAACACCGGTTACCTCTGCACTGCTACCTGGGGCAGGTAAGGGTAACCTTCACTCTTTGTATTGAAGACAAAAGACCCTTTTTTGTGGGAAAGGTAATAGTAGACAAGTTCATAGAAATCCTAAGAGAAGCGAAGGATTGGAAAGAGTTCCTTCCCAAGGGATCGCTGGATTTTAGCTTGGAAGATATTATTTCATGAAACGCAGGATAAATCCTGCGGCTACCAATTCAAAAAAGGCAAGTATTTTTGACAATACCGAAAAAAGAGAAAGGGAGGAATTGGTGAGAGAAGTAGATATAGGCTTTACCAGTTATCTAAAGGAGACATTTGAAGTGATGAATGAGATAGGGCTTCTCCTCGTATCCGGCGATATGGATAAATTCAATGTTATGACTATAGGGTGGGGGACGGCAGGGATCATCTGGGGTAAGCCCGTGTTTGTAGTACTGGTAAGACCCTCCCGCTATACCTATGAATTTATAGAAAAAATTGGTCAGTTTACGGTAAATGTCCCCTTTCCTGAAATGGAGGAAGTAGTTTCCTTCTGCGGTACGGTATCCGGCAGAGATCACAATAAATTTGAGGAAAAGAATCTCACTGCTATACCTGGAAGAAAAGTCAAGTGTCCGGCTATCAGGGAATGTTCTATTAGCTATGAATGTCGGACAGTTCATAAAAATGATGTTATCCCGGCAGAGTTATTCCCGGACATCCCACCCGAGTATTATCCTCAAGGGGACTACCATAGAGTTTACTTTGGTGAGATTTTGGCAGCCTATAAGGGTTCTTGTTATACCTGTTGAGAACTTTGAGTTTGGCTAGGTTCTGCTGCCCAAAGCGTGTCGTGGTGAAACAACCATCCCACAACTATGAACATGGTCCAACGAAAGAGTCCGTCGAAAAATCATCTATAGATTCCATTTTTTGATAAAACGGCTTGTCTTTCACTCAACAAAGACTATAATTAACAAAGGAGAAACAAGATCAAAATAGACAAGATGGATCCTTTCTGAAGAAAGCGTCTGCTGAGGCGGCAGATGAGTAAGAGTTATTTTGAAAAAGGAGATATGTACCTGGATATGTATGATGCATACGGAAGAAATCCGGTCGTTTTTGAGAGTGCCATTGAGAACTATAAGAAAGGTTTAGAGTTGGATCCCAACAATACTCTTTATCATTACCGCCTTGGCTACGCCTACCACCTGATGAGAAGATTAACCGAAGGAAGCAGTGAATATGGGGTGGTATTGAAATTAGACCCTCCACGCGGTGCATCAGAGGATGATCTAAAACTGGCAGATAAGTATGCTCCCAGGCTGTATGTAAACCCAGAGGAGTTTTTCGGCCTTAAGGATCTAGTAGCAGTAATTCATCCGGAAAAGCCGATTATTGCCTACAATCTTTTCTGGGACGATGATATTGACCATCCAGGAGATAATGATCCCTCGGATCACGAGGTTGTATGGATAGAATTTGACCAAAATAGCCGGAAAGTAACCGGGGTATATACGTATTTTCATAGAGCGGTGTTTTCTACCGAAGAGGCGGTTAAGGATGCTAACCTGCATCATCAAAGGGCAAGAATAAACGTTCAGTGGGGTGGACATGGGTCTTTACCCTTAGGATGGCAAAGGCTAGAGCCGGTAGCTATTTATGAAAAAATTGGCGAAAAACTCAAAGTAAAAGATATGCCTGAAAGATACCAAGAATTAAGTAAAAGCATTAAAAATCCAGGCCATCCCCTGGCCAGAAATTGGCCTAAAAGATTTGAAGGAAGTTATGAAGATTTTGTTAATTTTTCCAAATATATAGATTCACGTAAGTGGCTGAAAAAGAAAAAAATGGTAATAACTAGTAGATGGCCTAATGCTGTAATTAACCAGTATTTTCTTGCTTATAATTATTTTCCGAAAAGACAGTGGCCCAAATAG
>JBHIEA010000220.1:0-3400 GCA_046760365.1 bacterium | reverse complement strand
TTACGAGCTGGCTAACTTCGATGACTTCTCCATCACAGGATTTCTTGTTCCCACTGGCCACTATGCTCAAAAGATCGGGCTCATTGACCTCTTTAAAGAGCACCTTAAGATCAAGATGAAAACCGTTCATCACACCCCAGTTGAGAAAATCATAGAGTTTTTCGTTTCCATGATTTCCGGTTGTCCAGATGTAAAGACCGTCAATAATCGCCTTGTGCCTGACAAATTGGCAGCAACGGCTTGGTGTCAGAAACAGTTTGCTGATCAATCCCAGGTCAGCGAAGTCCTTCATCGAATCACACCCGAGAACCTTGTCCAACTGGAGAAGATATTCCAGACTCTTTTTGATGAGCAAAGTCTTGCCAGGCATCATCCGAGGAATGAGTGGCTCATAGTAGATGTTGATATGACCGGCCTGTCGGTCAGCCCAGGTAGCAGAACCTATGAAGGAGCTACTTTCGGATTTATGCAAAAAGAAAAGGGTAAAGGTTACAAATTCACCTGTTCTTACAGTGGAGGAGAATTTGGTGAAGTATTCGGTGGACTATTTGATCCCGGTAGTGCTCATTGTACTGCTAAATTAACTGATCTACTCCTGCTCATTGAGAAGCGAGTAGGTTCTCCTCCTTCCTCTTTAACTAAATACACAGCTCATATTCAGTCACTCCTAACCCAGGCTAAGATACCTGAGGATCGAGCTCGACGACGAGAAAAGGAGGCCTCCCATGCACGCAAACATGAGCGCCGAAGTACACTCGAGCGAAGATCTACGAGACTCCATGTTCGAGCAGAAATCTTGCGAGAAGAGGTAGCTCAGGCTCTACAGACTTCCCAATCTTTTGACACTCTCAGGCGTCACAATTCTCGCCGGGCTATTCTTATCCGTGGAGATGCCGGGTTTGGTAGTTTTGAGGATGTCATGCTCCTTAGCGAGCTGGGATACGATTTTCTTCTCAAGGGATATTCACCTCGTACTGCCCGTGTCTTAGCCAAGGAAGTGGCTGAAAGCCAGTGGGTCCGATTTAACCCTATTGTCCGCGTTGCTGAACTTGGCATTATTAAACTCTCAGGCTGTCCCTATCCGGTTCGGGTTGTTCTTGGACGGACTAAGACCAGCAAGAGTCAAGTTTTTCAATATTTCCACTTAGTTACTACCGTCCCGGAAAGAGTAAAAGATGCTACCCAATTGGTAAAGTTCTACAATGCCCGTCAGACAATTGAAGCTTTTATCAAAACGGGGAAGAACGTGCTTAACCTCAAACATTTTCGGGTCCGTAACTTCTATGGAATCCAGTTTACCTTAATACTAGGCTTGTTGGCTCACAATTTCATGAGCTGGGCAAGACGCGAGATCTTTGCTGACACTCCCTTGGCCCGGATAGGAATCAGAGAATTTGTTGAACAAGCCATGCGAGTCCCTGCCCGGCTAAAGCCCTTAGAGATCGATATGCCGGTTACTCTTTTCCCTGAAACCAGCGTATACGCTCAAGCCCTGGTCCGTGCTACTGAGAAGAAATCATCTATTCAGATGCTCTTTCCCTTCTCCAATTGAAAGTAGGAAGGAGCAATATTTCATTTTTTTAAGGTTTTGCCCAGTATTTGTACAAAACTTACGTTAAAACCTTATAAAATGTTAATCTTCCTATTTTGCCTAATTAGCCGTTTCATCATCAATCTCTGTTTCCTCTATCCGTTCTACCTCCTCTTCACGAATTTCTTTTTACAGTTAACACTCTTGTATAAATTGCACAGCGCATAGTAATACTTTTAAAAGTCAAATTCTGTCTGAGGATTTTTCTCTTTTATCAGTTCACCAATTATGTCTACGAATTCGTTAGCAGTTTTTAAAGCATCTTCTGCTTCTTTTCTTGAACAGGGAATATCAGGCTCATAAATAAAGCGATGCCTTTTTCTTCTCATAAAATCATAATCATTAATAACTTTTTTGAACTTATTACCCAATACTGAGCTTGCAAACTTTACAATCGTCAGATGCTTATCTTTAATCTCAGGCCTGAACCCTTCGCTGAGCATTAAAGCCAGCCCTGAGCGCAACATGGCATTATAGGCATAGTTGTAGGCACATTCTTCGTCATCGTCTATATTTCTTTTAGCTGTCTTTAGGTCAGTGTAGGCCCGTTTTATGAGATTGTTTATACTTTTCCAGTCTAAAGGACATTTCTTAATCAAACCCTGTTCTAAAAGGTTTTCTTTTGAGTCTTTATAGATCATCTTCTTTGCCTATCAACATTATTTTTGGATTTTTTAATAAACCCACAATGAAGCCACTTTTTGCTAGTTTTTTGTCTCTATATTCTTCCCATGAATACACTGTGATATTTATTTCCCTTTTTAATCTTTTCTCCAAGTTCGCAACTTTTTCATTTAATAAAGATGTGTCAGGATTACCTATTATCATAAGGTCTATATCACTAGTGCCCTTTTCGTGCTTTGCAGCAAAAGAGCCATATATGAAAGCTATTTTTATTTTTTTAATAGATGATAGAGTGTTTCTCAAACTGCCCTCAATCCCCACGGTTTTAGAGACAATAGCTCTCAGTTCTTTAAATAGAGGATGCTTGGTATTCAAGGTGTAGTAAAGTAAGTTTCCAACCTTTTGAGTATTGAATAAACTATCTTTTTGAAATCTTAAAAGTTCTCTACGTATGCTACCAGCAGAATACCCTAACATACGTGCTAACTCTCTAAGATAATATTTTTGAGACGGATTAGTAAAGAAAAGAGTAAGTAAATCTTGTCTGATTTTGGATTTTGTAATATATAGACTTTCTAACATAATCCAGACTCCTTTTTGAATACAATTGTACTCAATTTAGCATACAATGTCAAGTACTTTCATTTTCCAAAAATTCTCCCTCACCTTATAGAATTGGGCGAGATGAAGACAAGAAGGAAGAGGAGGAAGATTTTGAGCATATTTTAGCTAGTTCGAGTCCAGTCCGGCTCCTTAATCTTCGGTAGGTCTTTAGTTGAGGCTAGACTGGAAAAATATAGGGTGGAACGTGAATTTCATCCATGGTGTTCTCGAAAAAAGTCGAATATCGTTCGTCCACCGAAACTATTCTATGCAACCTCCAAAGCACGGTGGGTTTGTTATCAACATCGTCCAGCCCGGGGAGCCAAATTTGTTGGTAAAGCCCAAGTTCTTTTTCCGGCTTTCTGACTCTCTGTTTTCTGGTATTATGGTTTCTTTCCGATCCCACATGCAAATTATCACGTTGTTTTGCTAAGTAACAATGTCGTCTTCTGTATAAAAGTACGACATTGACTACCTTCCTCTAGACCAACCAAAGGCAAGATTTTTAAGGTGCGAATCTCTCTAATGTACCAATTATACAGGGTTAGAGAGATTTTTGCCAGAAGAGGCGAGTTCGAGTTC
>JBHIEA010000219.1:0-3404 GCA_046760365.1 bacterium | reverse complement strand
CTGTCACCCAGAGGATACGCAGCGGCAAAATCCCGGTATTATAAGTTACATGGTAGAGTCCCGGAGATACATAAAAAGCATCTCCTTCCTTAATAGGAAACTCCTCTTCCCCAACGACTATTTTTCCCTGCCCACAGATGACGAAATAAACCTCTTCTAAATCATTATGGGAATGACCGGTTGTTCTTCCCTCCGGATATACAGCCGTATACCCCATTTTAAGGGTTTGCGAAGGAGAATTTTCCGGGTTTATTAAAAAATAAGTATCTCGCAGGATCTCTCCTTTCCTGTTCTTTGCTAAATACCGCAATGATCTCTCGCAGGTGTCAGGCAACAAATTTTCTATGTTTACTTTGTACATTTTTGTCCCGACCTCAATTTTTGTTTTTTATTCCAATTATCTCCCCTTTTACCAACCCTAGCCAAGTCTTTTATTTGCTTCAAAATTTTCAAAAGCCACAAATTGCAGAGTCTATTTATTTGAAACCGTAGAAGTTATCGTACTCTTTTCCCACAAAAAGAATGTTATTTTTAACCTTTAGATATTCTTTTAATCCTATCGTTCCATCTTCTCTTCCCAGACCACTATTCTTGTTTCCTCCATAAGGAGCCTCAATTTTGGACATCACATTGGTATTCATCCATACGGTGCCGGCATCTAGTTTCTTAGCTGCCCAGTACAATGTTCTTGGATTCTCACTCCAGATGGTAGCTCCCAAGCCATAAATCGTATCATTTGCCAGTTTAATAGCTTCTTCAAGTTCTCTGTATTTCATCACTACTAAAACTGGACCAAAAATCTCCTCTTGCGCGCACCTCATATCATTGGTCACATTTTCAATAATAGTTGGTTTGTAGTAATTGCCCTTATCAAAGGGAGGTATGTTAAACTTTTCACCACCCCATACTAGTTTTGCCCCATCTCTGATGGCCTCTTTGACATAACTATCTATCTTTTCCAACTGGCTTCTAGATATTATAGCTCCCATTTGAGTGGAGGGATCCATAGTGTCACCCATTTTTAGACTTTTTACTCTGGTAACTAACTTTTCCATAAATTCCTCGTAGATTTGCGCATGCAAAAACAGCCGCGTTGAAGCACAACAAACTTCTCCTTGATTCAAGCAAAAACCCTGAATTAATGAGTTAACAGCACCGTCAATATCACAATCAGATTCCGCTATAAAAGGTCCCTTTCCTCCCAGTTCAAGAATCACTTTTTTGATTCTAGGCTTAGTTGAAGCTTGAAGAACTTTTTGTCCAACCTCTAATGATCCGGTAAATGATATCATAGTAATATCAGGATGGGATAACATGGCATTGCCAGCAGTATCTCCTGGCCCGGAAATAATGTTAACCACACCCGACGGAAACCCAGCCTCTATAACTATTTCTCCAAGTAGAATGGCAGTGATGGGAGTGAAAGAAGAAGGTTTCAAAACCACGGTATTGCCTGTGGCAATTGCAGGACATAATGTTCTCGTTCCCAGATGAAGCGGAAAATTCCAGGGCACTATTGATCCCACTACCCCATAAGGTTCGTAGGTTACATAATCGAAAGCGTAGCCACCGGGAATAGGTATAACTTCTCCCTTGATTTCCCTTGCTTTATTAGCAAAGTATTCCATAGCTCTAATTGAATACGGGATATCTACATCTTCCGATTCACTAATAGGCTTGCCGCACTGAAGTGTCTCCCACTTTGCCAATTCTTTAGCTCTATTTCTCATGAGGTCAGCAGCCTTTAGCATACACTCTGCCCTTTCGTCGCCATCAAGCCCAGACCAAATTCCTCTATCAAAGGCCTCTCTTGCGGATTTGACAGCCCGATCAACATCTTTTTCATCAGCTAAAGCAACTTCTGCTATAGGTTCATTTTTGGAAGGGTCGAGAACTTCATATGTTTTGCCGTCTGCCGCATCAACCAACTCATTATTGATGAGGAATTTGAACTTCTGCATCTGAAACACCTCCCTTTATATTTTGATAGCAGTGTATCAACATTTTCCCTGCGGAAATGCAGAGTGTGGATCTCTCCATCAGGAATAAGTAACAATGGAATCAGCATAAATTCAGCAAACTCCTTCAACTGATGATATTAACTGTTTCACCTCAAACAACTATCACCTCAATCTCTCTTTCCTGCAATTGTTGCACATATTTTTCATAGACACCTGAGTCTGTTATTAATTTGTCTACACATTGTATGTCAACTATTTTCGCAAAGCTAACGCTCTCAAGCTTGGTATAATCGGCAACGACAATAGTTTCTCTGGATTGCTTTATCATTGCCCGATAAACTGCAGCTTCAGAAGGATTGGGAATAGTAAGTCCATGTTCTATTGAAAAACCATTTACGCCGACAAAAAACTTATCAACATAGAACCTATGTAAATACTCCTCGGTCTCGGGTCCCACCATAGCGTACGATCCCAGCCTCAGCTCTCCACCAATCACAAAAAGTCTAACAGTGGATAGTTTTGATAACTCAAAAGCAATGTTCAAGGTATTTGTCAGTGCAGTTATACGTTTCTTGCCTAAATTTTTGATAATTTGCATTATGGTTGTTCCTGGACCCAGGCAAACAGTATCACCTTCTTTAATAATAGATGCCCCCATCTTACCAATCCTTCGCTTTTCTTCCACATTTACAGTTTCCTTTTCTTGAAATGTGGGTTCGAGCGCTGTTCCATCTATGGAAAGCACACCTCCATAAACTCGCTCTATCAATCCTTGGTCACTCAACTTCTCAAGATCTCGCCTGATAGTCATCTCAGAGACGTTAAATAACTTGCTCAACTCCGATACCTTGACTGCTCTTCGAAATTTGATTTTCTGCAAGATTTTCTGCTGTCGCTCTTTAGCAAGCATTTTTCATTCCCATTACCTGTGTTTTGCCACCTTCATAATTCAGAAGTAGCTATGCATCTTAGCAAAAACTAATCTCATATGGTTAACATTATATAGTGGCAGGCAATGATTGCTTTTCTCAAGGAGACCCTCTGGCACTTTGTACAAAAGTCATTCTTATGTGTCTTTTGCAAATGATTTTTCCACCCTTCTTTGATCCTTCTACCGCAAAATACCGTATACGTATGTAATTTCTTGTTCTAATAATATCTACTTTGCATAAGGTATATCACAATTTAACTTTTTGTCAAGAATTGTTCTAGGATTTCGCCGAAGTCTAAGTGTATTCCTCTGAGATAATTATAATCAAGCATACAGCCTCTAAGTAAGTGGGATCGGGGTTAAGATTATTCCTCCTTTGTGGGGTACTAATATGGTTCTCAGAGTTACCTTTTAAACATAATTGAGTCCTATTCGAACAGAAAAGTACATCTTGGCAAAAGATAGTGAGGAATCTGGATCAGGTAGAAAGATTGGGATATAAAATGGACAGT
>JBHIEA010000218.1:0-3422 GCA_046760365.1 bacterium | reverse complement strand
CCTGTGTGGCTACCTGTTTTTCCAACTGTGTGAACCTTTGCGGCTTTACCGACGAGGAGATGTATGCCGAGGTCAATGCTTTAGGCTAAAAGGGAGGAAAACTTTTGTCTTCAAACAAAAAAGAGGAGTGGGAACCAAAAATAGTTGCCTTTATCTGCAATTGGTGTACCTATGCCGGAGCTGATTTAGCGGGAACCTCCAGATTACTATATCAACCTAATGTCAGGATCATCAAGATCCCTTGTACGGGTAGAATGGACCCTCTGTTTATACTGAAGGCCTTTGAACGGGGAGCAGATGCTATTCTGGTGTCGGGTTGCCACCCCGGAGACTGTCATTATACGGCGGGAAATTACCATCACCGAAGGAAGGCATCCCTGTACCTGAGGCTCTTTGAGTTTCTGGGAATAGACGCGCAGAGACTCAAATTCTCCTGGATCTCAGCCTCAGAGGGAAATAAGTGGCAAAGATTAATTAATGAACTCACCAATGAAGTAAGGCAGCTCGGAGGATTCACCCGGTATCAGAGAATAAACCTAGGGGTTAATCGAAAGATCGCCAAGGAAAAAAAGAGGCGCTCCAGAGAGGATGAGAATGCGGGAGCTTCAAAACTTAGCTAAATCTCTTCTTCAAAAGAAGGAAGTAGGACTCATTATCGGATATCAAAAGGGATCTCTGGATGGAAGAGTATGGCCGACTTTTATCTCTAAGCAAAACCAGGCCGAGAAGCTAATCTGGAATCCTTTCTGCAAGAACAATCTGGCCGTATATCTGACCAGACCCGAGATCACGAAAGCCCCTGAAAAGATTGCTATTACGGCCAAGGGATGCGATGTAAAATCAATTGTGGTTCTTCTTCAGGAGGATCAGCTAAGAAGAGAAGATCTCATCATCATAGGTCTATCCTGTAAAGGAGTGGTCAGGGAAGGAGTCCAGGATCACGAGCTTTCCCCAGACAGTATCATGCCCAAATGTAAGTTATGTGATGTAAGAACTCCACCGGCTTATGATTACCTCGTAGGGGAGAAGATTGCTCCCGCAGAGGGAGAAGATGAACTAGAACTTAAAATAAGGGAGTTGGAGGCAAAAAGCAAGGAAGAAAAATGGAATTTCTGGCAGGAGGAGTTATCTCGCTGCATCAGGTGTTATGCCTGTCGGGCCGTCTGTCCTAACTGTTATTGTCAGGAGTGTATTGCTGATAAGAATCAACCACAGTGGATAGAGAAATCTCCTCATCCCAGAGGAAATTTAGCCTGGAATTTCATCAGAGCCTGGCATCAGGTAGGTCGCTGTATCGAATGTGGAGAGTGTGAAAGAGTCTGCCCTATGGACATTCCTCTTATGCTCCTAAACAAAAAATTGGCCCGGGAGACAAAAGAGTTTTATAAATATACCCCAGGAAAGGACGCCGAGCAACCACCACCTCTGGGTACCTATAGTGAGACCGATGAAGGTTCCTTCATCGTGTAAATTGGGAAGAGACAAAAGGGATTAGAATGGTTCAAAAATTTATCACCAAAGAGGAGCTTAATTATTTAATTTCTCGTTTAATCAAAGAGGGAAAAATTATGATTGCTCCGGCTAAAGTAAAAAATTCTCTTCTTTTTAGCCGGATTAGCTCGCCTATCCAGATTAAAATCCCCCATCCTTTAGCCAAAAAATCTTTGAAGGAGTTCTTTTTCCCACCCAGGGAGACCCTGTTTAGATTCACCAGGGAAAATGGTCACTCCAAGCTGATAGAGGAATCCCCCAATTCTAGTAAGACAGTTATCTTCGCGGCTCGGCCCTGTGATGCGGCAGCCCTGCCTATCCTGGACGAGATTTTTGGCTGGGATTACCTGGATGTCTATTACTTTGATCGAAGAAAATCTACCACCATTATCTCCTTGGGCTGTAGTCAGGCCAGTCCTGGATGCTTCTGTGGCTCGGTAGGACTTTCTCCTCATTCTTCACAGGGAAGCGATATTTTATTGACAGAACTCGACTCCGGCGGCTACCTGGGGGAAATAGAAAGTGAGAAAGGGGAAAATTTAGGAATTCTCGGGCAAGATCCCTCGCCTGATCAAAGAAAAGAAGCCGAAAGAATAAAAGAAAAAGCCATAGAATCCTTGGAAATTAAGCTAAATCCTGAGCAAATAAAGAATTGGCTGGATAAAAACTTTGACCACTCCCATTGGCAGGAAGTAGGAAACCCATGCCTGGGCTGCGGTATTTGTGCCTATCTCTGTCCTACCTGCCACTGTTTTGATATTGTGGATGAGGGTGGATTCTGGGTAGGGGAAAGGGAAAAAATCTGGGACTCCTGCTGTTTTGGTGATTTTACCAAGCATGCAGCAGGACATAATCCTCGCGATCTACAGTATAAGAGGTATCGCCAGAGGATTATGCATAAGTTCAAAATTTACCCTGATAGATTTGGCAAAAATCTTTGTACCGGATGCGGTCGGTGTAGTCGCTACTGTCCGGTGAATCTGGACCTTAGCAAAACTCTGGCGGAAATTCAGGAGATGGCTTTAAATGGCTAATAATCTATATTTGCCCTTTTTGATGACCATTAAGGAAATCAGGGATGAAACCCCGGATATCAGAACCCTGAAGCTGGTTTTCAATGACAGAGAGGTAGCTAAGGACTTTCAATTTAAATCAGGGCAGTTTGGTCTTTTCTCTGTCCTGGGAGAAGGAGAGGCAACTTTTTGCATAGCCTCTTCTCCCTTCTGGCAAGATTTTATAGAATGCTGCTTTAAGGAAATGGGAAGAGTAACCAAAGCCTTAAGAACTTTGGGAGTGGGCGATACCCTAGGATTTAGAGGCCCTTATGGTAATGGTTTCCCCCTGGAGAGAATGAAAGGTAGGAATCTCGTCTTCATCGGAGGAGGCATAGGATTTCCTCCCCTCCGGAGCTTAATATGGAATGTGTTAGACCGAAGAGGCGAATTTGGGGAGATTATCATTATTTATGGAGCCAGAAGTGTATTCGATCTGGTTTATAAAAGTGAACTGAAGGAATGGGGAAAAAGAAAGGATATAAAGCTGGTCCAGACTGTGGATCCCGGGGGAGAGAAAAACGGCTGGAGAGGCGAGGTTGGCTTTGTTCCCTCAGTCCTGGCTAAAGTTGCTCCTTCTCCAGAGAATGCTCTAGCCATAATATGCGGACCTCCGGTGATGATTCGTTATTCAATGCTGGCCCTGGAAGGGCTGAATTTTCCTCCCCAGAATATTATCACCACCATGGAGAATAAAATGAAGTGTGGTCTGGGTAAATGTGGAAGGTGCAATATTGGCAATATATATGTCTGTAAGGATGGGCCGGTATTCACCTATGCCCAGATAAAGGAATTTCCTGATGATTACTAACCAGGCGAGAAAATGAACCAATATTATCCGGTGAATCTGAAAATAAAGGACAAGAAATGTGTGGTGGT
>JBHIEA010000217.1:0-3435 GCA_046760365.1 bacterium | reverse complement strand
ATCGGCTGAAAGAGGTGAACCGGTTTGGGAGATTTGTCGCAATGAAGATAGATTGTACTTCTTCCCGGGCTTAACCCCTTGCCTTCTGAGATAGTTAATATAAGTTGCACTGGTACCGAAAATAGTTATTTTTTCATCCTGAGTTAACTTCCACATCGCACCTGAATCAGGATAAAGAGGATTACCCTCATATAACACTATAGTAGCCCCTAATGCTAGAGAGCTTAGGAGCCAATTCCACATCATCCAGCTACAGGTGGTCATGTACATGATGGTATCCTCACTCTTTAAATCAGTGTGGAGTATGAGTTCTTTTAAGTGATTGATGAGGATTCCCCCAGCTCCTTGCACGATGCATTTTGGCTTACCGGTGGTACCGGAGGAGAACATAATGTACACGGGATGGTCAAAGGGCAGTTGTTCGAATTGAATTTCAAGTCCTCTTTCCTCAGATAGGAAATCATCATAACCTACCGAGTTAGGAATCTGGTTAAGATCGGGTTTCTCCTCCGTGTAGGAAGCTACAATGACTTTTTCAATTGAAGGTATTCCCCTGGCAATCTCAGCCACATTTGAAAGAGAATTAAAAGCCTTCCCTTTATAGAAATAGCCATTAGCAGTGAATAAGACTTTTGGTTCAATTTGACCAAAGCGATCCAGAGTTGCTGCTGGACCAATATCGGTAGCACAAGAAGCCCAGGTAGCACCAATGCTGGTAGCAGCAAGCATAGCAATAGCCGTTTCCATTATGTTGGGCATGTATCCAGCTATCCGATCTCCCGGGGAAACTCCTATTTCCCGGAGTGACCTTGCCAGACGCGCCACAGAGTCATAAAGTTCTGCATAGCTCATTTTGGCTGATTTCTGGGTTTCCCCTTTGAATATAAAAGCGGTGTGATTGCTCCTGCACCTTAGGAGATTTTCGGCAAAATTGAGCTTAGCGCCCATAAACCACCTTGCTCCTGGCATCTTGCTGAGATCATCAACAACTATCTCATAACCTTTAGAGGCTTTGATCTCAGCGAAGTCCCACATGCAGGCCCAGAAATCGGGAATATTATTTATCGACCAGTCATAGAGCTCGTTATAAGAATTAAAGTTCTGTCCGTAGCGTTTATTCACAAAATCGAGAAACTTAGTTATATTGCTGTTTCTCTTTTGCTCCGGGGATGGTTCCCAAAGTAGTTTGCCCATAATAGCTCCCTGGTTTAATTCTGGATAGCTCAAAACTATGATTCGCAGCCTATTTCAACACGAGTGTCACTTTAAGAGGGTGCAGTACCCAAACTTCGTGATTGGCTAGTGAGATGAGAATACAATTATTGCGGCTCTTAGCAGATTCTTCTTATTTATATTCCCATTAATAGCCACTCCCGATCTTCCTAGTTACGGGTTTTCTGTAAGGGCTTTAGTTTTTCTCTCAAATTCTTCTATTTGGGATTGCCCGCGGAGTACGCCCACCTCTAAGGAAAATTCCTTTCTCTCGCCGGGTTCGAGCACTTGGAGAGTTTTTCTTTGCCTCTCTTTATCTCTTCCCTCCACCTGGCAGTTAGCCGGTTCCATCCCTACTACATATTCTGCTTCTCCCATCATCTTCCACTGAATAAAATTGGGCAGCTGGTCAAGTTTATAACTCAGATACACTCCTAACCCTTCCCCTTCTATATTCTCATTAACCAGGGCACATCTTGCCAGCCCACCCTCATCTGCTCGCATCCGGTGGTAGTAGACCTTCTCTTTAAAATTAGGTATGGGGGCAGTGAATCTGGCATAGTCTTCTTTCCCCTTTGCCGATTCCTCAGTCACCGGGGTTACTTCTAGGGTGGGGGAGATTAAGCGTGACCCTTCAGCCACCACCGGAAAACCTATATTGAAATGGTATATAATCATGAGAGGAGTTTCCCGGTAGCCTAGGTTTTCTACTTTGTCTTCAATCCAAAATCGAGACTCTCCCATTTTGGTCCATATTTTTCTTTCAAGGAGCATGTTCTCCCCAAATACAGAGCTTTGGCGCATCCTACCTTCTACGGATAGAAAATAGTCCTCGTCTTTCCACTCCTCACCCATTCTCACCTTTTCTGCCGGAATGTGAGATATCCTGCCGTGCAAGCCTAATTTTTCACCTTCATCCTCACAAGGCCACCCTGCGTAGGTTAGCCCACAGGTAACCAAAAGGCCTCCGAAGAAGCTTCTAAGCCAGCCTATTGTTTCTGGTTCAAAAAAATGAGGATGTACATCTCCTGTAGAAGAGCGCCAACAAAGGGATCTACCGTTATAAAAGGCCTGAGATACATCCATTGCTCTCTCAAGGTTTATGGTAAATTGAAATCCACTTCCAGTCCAAAGATCAACACATCGTGCTCCTCTACCTTTCCCCTCTGTGAGCTGGTAAGGTTTTAAACCTGCTACCTGAGAAAAATCCCCCACCCACCTACCCATTTCGCTGCGAGAATAGTCCTTTCCTAGTATTCTAACCATTTTTTCCTCCTCGTGAAACTAGCTATTGATAAGTTTCTACAAACCAATCAATCAATCGTCGGGAGATACTGATTTTGTCGGGTATCAAAGGGAGGTTATCGGCTGTAAACCAGCCTGCATCAATAATCTCAGTTTCATTGGTGTTAATTTTGCCCCTGGCGTAAACGGCGGTAAAAGCAACCATAAGGGAATTGGGGAAGGGCCAAGGCTGGCTTCCGAAGTAACGTATGTTTTTCACCTCTATACCAACTTCCTCCTTAACTTCCCTGCTCACGCATTCCTCAAGGGTTTCTCCCGGTTCGACAAAGCCGGCAATAACGCTATATAATCCAGGTGGAAGGCGGTGGGCATGGGTGAGGAGTATCCGGTTACCTTTGAGCACTGCTACTATTACCGCCGGAGATATCCGAGGAAAATTTAGAAGGCCGCATTGGGGACAGACTTTAGCGCGTTCGTTGGGTTTGTTTTCGGTGGAGCTGCCGCATCGCCCGCAATACTGGTGCGTCTGATCCCAATTCATAATTTGAATGGCACGACCAGCTACCGAGAACAGGTTATCTTCCAGGAATCCAAATAGTTGCCGTAGTCCCCGAAACGCCATACCTTCAGGAGCCGAAATATTAGGGGCTAATTCTGCCGAATAGCAGGGGCGCCCATCCAGGGTGCCAAGATACTGCTCTCGTACCGGTTTTAGGTTCAATGATTCTAAATGAGTAGTGCACGGGATAGTGACGGCTTTATCCCTCAATTTAACCAGGAGCTCATCACCACGAAAAGCAAACCACCATGCAGATTCGGTCTTTTCCGATGATGGAACTACCCCCGGGATAAAACTCATACCAATTCTCCGGATGCGCTCGGCTCGGCTTCGAATCCCTTCCTGTAACTCAGACAGGGTGCTTTTCTTTGTTATAGAGAGACGATTATGTTTTTAGGCTGGCGGAGAGGGAGGGATTC
>JBHIEA010000216.1:0-3437 GCA_046760365.1 bacterium | reverse complement strand
AATCACGATTTTGACTGAGCGACCTTGTAGCTGAGAAGGGATATTATCCCAAGTATTTGGATGTACCATCAATTGTGGCTGTAGTAATATTTCGTACAGACCGGCCGACGGCGGATACCGCCAGGCTCGAAGAGGATAAACGCAACTATCCAAGGTCAAAAATCTTTCCCGGATTTAAGATATTATTCGGATCAAAAACCTTCTTAATTCTTTTCATAATGTCTATTTGCTTTTCATCTATAGCAATATTAAGATATTTCTTCTTGTCAAAACCAATGCCGTGTTCCGCTGAGATTGTACCTCCCAGTGATACCCCGGTTTGGTATATCTCTTTAAGGAAGTCAGGGGATTTTTTATTCCAGGTATCTTCATCGGCCTCTTTCATAAAGGGCAAAAAGTGAATATTCCCATCGCCTGCATGCCCAAAGGAAAAGAAAGGAATTTCATGTTTTTTTGAAATTTCCTTTGCCCTTTCCATAAACTCTGGTATCTTGTTGCGTGGTACAACTATATCCAACCCATCCATTACTCCAGAATGTTTCGAAACAAAAGTTTTCGAAGCGAAGAGCATTTTCTCCCTGGCATCCAAAAGCTCCCTTTTTGCTCTTTTGCTGCCGGGAATGAAAGCATCGGTTGCACCATACTTAGTGCAGATTGCTTCCACGCGTTCAGCGAGGGTATAAATTTCATCTTCACTTCCTCCCTCTACAATTACTAAGAGAAAAGCCTCATGATCATGATATGGAATTTCTCTACCGGTATATTCTTCCACCAATTTGATGACATCTCTTTCCATGAACTCTATGCCCATAGGAAATATTCCGTGCTTAAGAATATCTGGAACTGCTTTAATAGCATGATATAAATTAGTAAAGGGGATGAAAAGGACTTCCCTTCTTTTAGGTGCAGTGATGAGTTTTAAAATAACTTTAGTTATTACGGCTAAAGTTCCTTCTGAGCCAACTAGAAGGTGAGTTAAATCATAAGCTGTGGTACTTTTAACAAACTTTCCTCCCGTTTCTATAATCTCGCCTGTTGGTAGTACTGCCTCAACTCCTAATACAAATTGTCTGGTTACCCCATATTTTACTGCTCTCATCCCCCCGGCATTGGTGGCCACATTTCCTCCTATACTGGCACTTATCTCGCCGGGATAAAGCGGGTAGTAAAGTCCACGTTCTTCGACGGCCTTATAAAGATCTCCAAGAATTACACCAGGCTCAACAACAGCTAGAAAATTCTCCTCATCCACCTCTAAAATTCTATCCATTTTCTCTAAGGAGAGGAGAATGCCGCCAAAAATAGGTATGGAGCCACCGCAAGCCCCTGTCCCTGCTCCTCTTGGGGTGACGGGAATTCTTTTTTTATTAGCGAAACTCAGTATATTTGCTACGGCTACCTTGTCCTTAGGCTTTACTACTACTTCTGGAAGATGAGGCTTCGGCAGACACATCTCATCATAACTATACTTTTTCCTCTCCTCCTCATCCGTAAAGACACCTTTTTTGCCTACTATTCTCTTTAATGTTTCTATGATTTCCTCGCTTATTTCGGTATATTTCAAGGATCTCACCTCTTGACCTTGAGAAAAACTGCCCAGCCAAATTTGATCAGACTTTGCTCTACCATACCTAATCCAAGCTATATCAATAAGTATCTCTTTCTTATCCCTTCATTTTGTCTTATTTCTTCGATGCTTCCGTGGTAACGGATCCGCCCATTGTCTATTATATATCCGCGATCACTCAGCCTCAGAGCAGACCCCACATTCTGTTCGGCAAGCAAAATGGTTAGTCCTGATTGCTTGAGCTTTCTTATTTGGTCTTCCACTGCTTTTATGGTCAAGGGAGCCAGTCCCTCAGTGGGCTCATCTAACAACAGGAACTCAGGGTTATTCATTAGAGCTCTGGCAATAGTCAACATTTGCTGCTCACCCCCGCTGAGGTCTCTTCCCTTATGTGACTCTATATTTTTTAACACTCGGAAAAGTTCATAAACTCTCTCTTTATTCCATCCCTCTCCTTCCTTAGCCTTCCTTTCCGCTAGCTCAAGGTTCTCCCCCACGGTCAAATCGATAAAAATTCTCCTCTCGCTAGGAACGTAGGCCATACCTCGTCTGACTAGCTGATAGGGTTCCTTACCTGCTATTTCCTCGCCCTTAAACCTAATGCTACCCTCCCGTGGCGGGGTCAAGCCCATTATGCTTCTCACTGTGACCGTTTTACCCGCTCCATTCCTCCCTAAAAGACATACAATCTCTCCTCGCTTAACCTCGAGAGAAACCCCAAATAGAATATGGCTCATGCCGTAGTAGGTGTGTATCTCCTTTACCTGGAGCATCACTCACCCCCGCCTAAATATGCATCCTGCACTTCCTTATTGCTCCTTACCTCTTCTGGCTTGGCTTGAATGATAGACCTTCCCTGGTGCATCACCATGATCCTCTGAGCAATGGAGAATACCACATCTATATCGTGCTCGCAAAAAAGAAAAGCTAACCCCTCCTTGCGAGCCAGACGCTTAATTAGCTCTATCTTCCTTTGCGTTTCCCCCGGGGACAAACCGGATGTAGGCTCATCCAGAACCAGTAGCTCAGGCTTATTGCCTAAGGCTACCGCCAACTCTAATAATTTCTGTTCCCCATGGGATAGGGAGCCGCTAATCCGGTGAGATAAATCTGAAAGACCAACACTATCTAAAATATTAGTCGTTTCCCTAATGGCTAGGTTTCTGGCTGGAGAGAAGAGGTTGGTGCTTTTCCCCTGTTGAGACATTACTGCTACCTGAACATTTTCAAAAACGGTAAGCCGGGGAAAGACATTAACCACTTGGAATGACCTACCAATTCCTCTCTTGCAGATTTGATGGGCAGGTAGTCCGCTAATATCTTCACTCTTGAAGATTATTCTCCCCTTATCAGGCTTTAATTGGCCGGTGATAAGATTAAAAAGGGTGGTTTTCCCGGCACCGTTAGGTCCGATTACTGCTACTATCTCGGAGTTGTCTACCGTAAGGTTAGCTCCATCTACTGCCTTAAAACCATCAAAGAATTTATCTACCGCCTCTACTTGCAGCATCATCTATGTGCCTTTTGTACCACAGCTTTAGCATGAGGCTTGAATTTCTCTTGCAAGCCACCCATTATTCCTTCGGGCAAGAAAATAACCAGTAGCAGTAATATAAGCCCCAAGATAAGAGTCCAGTACTCAGTATAAGTACCCACAAAAATTCGTAGCAAAACCATGAGAGTCGCTCCTAATACTGGTCCTACAAAGGTAAACATCCCCCCTAAAATGCACATTATCAGTACCTCGGCCGACATCTCCCAGAAAAGCAGAGTGGGGAAAACAGAACCTTCAAGGGTAACAAAAAGAACTCCGGCCACACCACCGAAGAAACTAGCCATCACAAAAGCGGCAAGCCTATGGCGCCCAATA
>JBHIEA010000215.1:0-3456 GCA_046760365.1 bacterium | reverse complement strand
TCTTTGAAAAGTGCATGAGTTGCTTGTTTTAGGCATTCTATTTGTATTACCCAATGTATTGATTAGAATTTATTATCTTAATGTCGCCCCTTGACAAATCCTGAGGTTGTGATATAATATAATTAGTATTACCCCAGAGGATAATCATGGCCTCTCTTATCAAGAAGAAAAAGGGCAAAAGACTCTACTACTATATGGTTGAATCAAAGAGAGTTAACGGTAAACCCAGAATTGTAAATCAAACCTATCTCGGTCCTGTGGAAAGGGTTGTTAGGATCCTCTCTGAGTATCCTAAAAGAGTAGAGCCTAAAGAAGTAGAGCATCTTAACTTCGGCCTTCTTGCTGCCCTTTTATCCCTCGCTAAAAGGATTAATCTGGTAGAGATCATAAACAGACACACATCTAAAAGATCTCAGGGAATATCCATAGGCGATTATATCCTTCTTATCGTTCTTAACAGATGTATTGATCCAAAGAGCAAAAGGTCCCTTTACACCTGGTACAAAAAGAGTTTTCTTCCTCGCATATTTGGTTTTCCTTCTTCCCTTTTAGACAGTCAGAACTTCTGGGACCATATGGAGAAATTAGATAGATTTGATATCGAGGCAATTGAGCTTGACATCTGCAATAGCCTAATACAAAACTTTGATATCCATCTTGAGGCACTTATCTACGATACCACTAACTTTTTCACCTATATTGCCGAGGATAACGAGAAATCCAAACTGGCAGAACATGGCAAAAACAAGGCGAAAAGGAACGATCTTCGCCAGGTTAATCTTGCTCTTCTTGTTGCCAAGGATTTTGGTATTCCCCTTCTTCACCTTCTTTATGAAGGTTCAAGGCATGATGCCAAGCTTTTTCCCGAGGTCACCGAAGAGCTTGTGAGGCGATACCAAGTCTTTGCTCAAGAGTGCCAAAGGATAACTTTGATCTTTGATAAAGGGAACAACTCCCGAAAAAATATCCAGGGGATAGATAAAACCGAGTATTCCTTTGTGGGTTCCTTGAAGCCATCTCATTATAAGGATCTCCTTAAGGTATCTCTTGAAAGGTACGAGAATTTAGGTGATCTTAAGGTATACCGGAGGAAAAAAGAAGTTTTCGGAAAGATGAGAACTATTGTCACAACCTTCAACCCCCAGCTTTACCGAAAGCAGCTTTTCCGCCTTAAAAGAACAATCCAGAAGGAGAAGCTAAAAATATCCGAGCTTAAGGGAAAACTAAACAAGGGGAAATGGAGGAGTAAACAAAAGGTGAGGGAGAAAATAGCTAAGGAGCTATCCAAAGAGGGAAAGAAGCTACTTAGCATAACCCTAACCAAAAAAGATAACAAGCTTTCCCTTTCGGTAAGAGGCAACCGAAAAGAGATTTATCAAAGAACAAAAAAGTTTGGCAAGAATATCATTTTCACCGACAATCACAACTGGTCATCTAAAGAGATAATTCAGGCCTACAAGGGCAAAAGCATCATCGAAGATAACTTCAAAAAGATGAAAAACCACTCAACTGTAAGCTTTATACCTATGTGGTGCTGGACCGATCAGAAGATAAGGGTTCATGCTCTCTGCTGTGTTGTATCCTTAATGCTACTAAATCTTTTACAAAGAGAGGTTGCCAAAAAGTACCAGAAAATGAGTCTTGAGAAAATCACCGATAAACTTAGTGATATCGAAGAAACTCTTCTTTTCTATCCTGATACAATGAAGCCAGTTAGAAAGCTTTCTAAAAGGGATGATATTCAAGAAAAACTTTACCAGATTCTCAATCTTGGTGAATTCAGCCCTGAAAAATTGGGTAATACATTCTGCAATCTTTGAAAGCTTGATTAGTCTTACATTTCCGTTTTTTTAAATTTGCTATTGGCGAAAGTCAGGTTAAATTTCCGTTCTTTTCATCGGTCTTCCAAGGAAGAGAAGGTTCGCTTTGACAAAAAAATGTACTAACAGTTATTATTGAAGTTAGATCTTTCTTTTGGATAGAAAGGGAAAGATAGAAATAAAGGGCCGAAAAGGAGGTGATGAAGGCTAGGTAGACCGATCTATCTTGGGAAAAAGGAAGTTTTCTAAAAAGAGAAAAAGTGTTGGAAAATTAATTTCTCTTTTTAGGAGCTTTCGCAGAAGAATGAACCGTGGCTCATTTAAGAAATGGAGGAATATAAATGAAGAAGGTAATTTTAGTGATAACTGTGTTGGTAAGTTTGGCTTTCATTTTCAGCGGAAGCCTTATGGCACAGAAACCAAAAGTGGTTATGTGGATCTACGGAACATTTTATCCAAAAGCTAATGCTTACTGGGAAGAGATAGCCAAACAATGGAGCAAGGAGAGGGATGTAGATGTAGAATTTTCTGTAGTTCCCTACGATATCATGACTGAAAAATTAGCTGCTGCGATTGAAGCAGGGATTCCCCCAGATATTGCTCAGGTTGTTGGTGAACAAGTACAATACTATGGACAGACAGGAGCAGTGGAAGACGTCCGTGATTTATTCGAGGAAATCAGAAGATTGGGTGGTGGATTGTCTGAGGAGCCGATCAACCCTACTGTTACTTCAGAAGAGGGAAATGTTTGGGCAATTCCCATAAACATTACTCTCAACCCGCTTTTTGTGAGAAAAGATATAATTAAAGAAGGAGGGTTCGCTTTACCAACAACTTGGGAAGAAATAAGGACAATTTCCAGAAAACTTAAGAATCCTCCTCGTTTCTTTCCCTTTGGGATCGTGTTAGCCCGATGCGTAGATGCACATCAAAATCTAATGGCTATGATTTGGAGTTTTGGTGGAAAGTTAGTAGAGAAGGATGGGATGACGGTAGCAGTTAATTCTCCCGAGACATTGGAGGCCATAAAGTTTATTGCTGATATGTACCTAAAAGACGGAACAATTCCTCCGGGAAGTGTAGCATGGGATGATGGAGGTAATAATAGAGCTTGGCAGGGCAGGCAAACGATGTTTGTAATGAATCCCTTAAGTATTCATGCATGGATGGTAGAAAATGATCAGGATCTTTTGAATAGGACAGCTTATATACGTGTCCCTAAAGGGCCTGCTGAAGAACATGTAAGTTTTACTATGGTAGAGACTCTCATGGTGTTTAAAGATGCTCGTCATCCTGATCTTGCAAAAGACTTCATCAGGTATATGCTAGAGCCCAAAAGATACATCAAGTTAGTTGAAACTGTTGGCGGGTATTGGTATCCGGTTTATAAAGACTTAGGGGCCTCTCCATTCTGGAGTCAGCCAATTTTTGAAAATCTTCCCCTTGTAGCCAAAGATGGAAGAATCGATGGTTGGCCTGCAAGACCTACTCCAGCAAGTGGTGAAGTATCTGTAAGGTTCGTAGTTCCAGAAATGTTCCAAAAAGTTGTCGTTGATGGATGGGATCCACAAAAGGCTTTAGATTGGGCAGAAAAAGAGATGATAAAGATTTACAAAGACTACTATCCGGAAAAGTA
>JBHIEA010000214.1:0-3464 GCA_046760365.1 bacterium | reverse complement strand
AAAATGCTATAATTACTACGTCTGACATAAGTGAGGCAATCCATGAGGGGATGACCGAAAAGGTGAACCATTCCAAAAAACAGGCGGTGCTCTTAAAAGACTAAACCTTTATAAATTTGTCACAAAACAACTCTAAGGATGAATGACAAATATTATCAACTCGTAAAACAAAAATACCAAACCAAAGGAAGGGACTTTACTGAATTGTTTCAAACCATTTTAGATATTGGTAATGAAATAGGTTTAGACAAATCTCTAGAATATTTAGAAAGATGTGTAATTGAGAAAAGATTGTCTTGGTTGAATGATAATCTAGAAAATATAGAAAAAACCGGAAATCCTATTGATGATGCCTACAGGATTTTCTATGAAATTTATTTAGGAATTTCTACTCCTGAAGATGGAGAAGTCGTTGAAAAGACCGATAAAAAACTCCTAACAAGATGGTGGAATTATTGTCCGGTGTTAAAGGTTTGTGAAAAACTTGGTTTAGATACCAGAGTGGTTTGTAAAAAAGCCTATCATAACTCCACCCAAATCTTTCTTTCAAATTTCGATACAAAAGTAAGATTTGATAGAAATTATCATTGTATAAGGCCATATTCACCTTACTGTGAAGAAATAATAACATTAGAGGAATAATTTTTGGCGCCTCCCGGAGCCATAACTATTGGTATGAAGTGGATACTCGGAGCTAAGAGGTTAATGCTCTCCGGTGATGAACCAGTATTCAGAATAGCTGCCACACACCCACCAACCATGGATTTTCCGGTAACATTCGTTCAGGAGCATCCTGATCCTAAGAATACGGTCACAATGTTTGCCGCCAGGGAAGAAGGAACAGCTTGGTAGGAAGCAACAATAATGCAGTCTGCCATGGCAAAATACGCCGCTACAGGCGCAAATTTGGCTCTATTTTTTCTAAAACGGGGAAAATAATTCAAATGAGAATGAGCAAAGCAGAAATAAGACCTATTTGGGTGCTGGTTTCACATCCATCTTCTCGCGAAAGACTTGACCGGAGCGAAGCCTTAACTATGATTAGAGGCTTCTCACAACGTCGGGCAGATTCCTGGGGGAATACGGGCCCCCTGCATTTGAGCAGAGTTTGATTCGAAAATATGAGAATATCCAGAAGTTATTTCTCCTCTATTTTTATTTCAAAATTTCCTCGGTGGTAGCCTTTCAAAGAAGAAAGCATTCCTAGGATCGTTTTTCGGACTATTTGGGAGACGAAGGGATTTAAGATCAGCACCTTCCCATTCAAAACTATCTTGGTCTTAGGCTTCAGAGGAGGACAGTCGTCCAGGCGTTTCTTTCCTCTGATGATTTCCTGGGCCAGCTCATAGCAGCTCTCATAGCCACATGCCCCACAGTTTAGGTTGGGCAGCTTAAAGGCTCGCTTGATCACGAGATCTGCTATCTTTTCTACATCCTCCAGGATGTTGAACACCGGCACCCCGAGCTCCATTTTTGCAGGATGGGCAAAGGTAGCTGCACCAATCTGAAGTCCGTCAAAAAGCTCTTTTGCCTTGGAGGTTTCTTTGAAGCAGACAATTTTGGGAGAGGTTTTTTCCTCACTGAACCCTTCAATAAGCAAAAAGTCAGCCTCCAGGTATTCGATCATCTCCTCTAAACTCTTGCGGCGGTTGAAAAATATCACTGATTCAGCAGGGGATATGGCAGCTGTCTGAGTTGCATATTGCAGGTGTTTGGCAGTATCTTTGGAAGAAATATCGAGATGCTTAGCCTGGAGGATATGTTTGAGGGTAGCAACTTTGTATCTTCTTTTGGTAAGCTCTCTGGCTAAATTGGTCACCAGGCTCGTTTTGCCACTTTTCTTGTAGCCGATTACCCCAATTGCTTTCATTTTCTTGAACTCCGGTTTCTGGCGATATTTTGCCTATAAAGATAGATTCTCATTAAGATTTGTCAACTAGCTGACTTTTGATTCTTACCCTCTTTCTGAGCAGCTCCTGTTCCGGCTAAATTAAAACCGCCCCCCCCGACGCAAAGAAGAGTTTCCGGACATCGAACACTGCGCCTAAATTCCTTATTATTACTGCCACTCATAATTCCTATTCGAGAATTTGACAATTGCCTTCAAAAATGCTGTAATAATGGGGTCTGGCATAAACTTTGAGATACTATCTCTTATAGGCAGGGAGTAAGGACTTCTTGGTTCTCTTTGACATCTTTTTGGAAAAGCTCGGCAAGCCGACGGAAGACTGGTCCCGGTTTTCCGGTCCCAATGGTTCTTCCATCGTATTTAACTATGGGAAGAACGTTGGGTCCAGTGCCAAATAAGAGCATCTCTCTACTTTCGTAAGCCTCTTGCCGGGAGATATTTCTCTGAGAAATCCCTTTTAAATCTCCACTCTTAATTAACTCCTGGGCCAGTTCAACTCCCCGCAAAAGAGAAGTGCCTTTTAACATGTGATCAAATTTGGGATACATAAATATCTTGGCTTTGCTTACAATAGCAACATTTTCAGTGGCTGCTTCCGCGAGATTCCCCTCTGGATCAACCACAATGGCAAACTCTGCCTTATTCTCCTCTGCTTCCATATCCATCAGTACATTCGGCAGGTAATTACAGGATTTAACCTGAGAAAAAAAAGCAGGTTTAACCGGAATTTTGCTGGTTATTGCTGGTACTCCCTCAGTATAAAAATACTCGGGAGTAGTCCAAGCCTCCATAGCGATGACGTAGAGATTGCTCCGGGAGCACTCTTTTGGTGCACAGCCAAATCCTCCCAGTCCCCGGGAAACAAAAACCCGGATCATACAATCCCTCACCCTGCCTATAGCGACAGTTTCGATAATGATGCGCCTGATGGTGTCAAGATCAAAAGGTAGACTCAGCGAGATGAGCTGGGCCGACCTTTGTAGTCTCTTAAGGTGGGCGCCCAGGTTGTAAATATACCCATTTACACACTTGAAAGCTTCAAAAATACCATCCCCGCGATGCACCATATGATCATCCATTGGAACTACCATTAAAGAGGGGTCGGTTACCACCCCTCCAAAAACACTGGAGTACATGGAAAAATACTTTGAGCTCCCGGGGGTTCGCCATCCTGGCTTTTTCGAGAAAATTTCATCTCTTGACAAAACCCTTAGATTTTGAGTAGAAACCATTTGATCCTCCTCATTGATAATATAATGGTGGCGATGCCTATGGAACTACAAAAGAGTTCTACCCCACTTGAGCCCTTTCAAGTATGGTCGGACAAATCCGGTGAGACTCTTTTGACACCACCCACTTTTTAGCTACTATAAGAGCAAATTCTTGAAGAATAGTCAATTAAAACGGGGATCACGGATCTGACACCGGCCAGGGAAATGCTTAAATTTAGGCCAGGGAGCGAGGTGAGAAAGTGTGATCTCAAGGAGGTGAAAAATATGAAGGAGAAAACTATCAATCGAAAACGAAAGAAGCTAAAGTATTTTGCAGGCGTGGG
>JBHIEA010000213.1:0-3507 GCA_046760365.1 bacterium | reverse complement strand
CAATTAAGGACAGAAATTAAAGGATTTTTGAAAATCCGGAAGTCAGGTTAGCTACTCAATTGATGAGAAAATCAATGTCCTCTCCCCGAGTAATAAGAAGGTCGAAGGGAAGCTTCCATTAAGATATCACGATAGTCTCTATCATCTCTGAAACGTGTCTTGCTATAGCAGGAGCGGCTGTGAGACCCGGGGATTCTATCCCAATAAGGTTTATTAAACCGGTTAAACCTCTTTCAGACTCATGACAAATTACGAAGTCTCTAAAGTCTTCATCCTGGGTTTGCAGTTTTGGTCTTATACCAGACATAGCCGGGGTAAGGTCATTCAGATCTATGGCTGGGAGATATTTCCTAATAGAATTATAAAATTCTTCCTTTTCCGATTCTACGCCATAATCAATTTCATCTATGAAATAAGCATTGGGTCCAAATTTAATGTCATGGTTTAAATCGAGGCTGGCATGGATGCCAATAGAAAATTTCCCAGGTATCGGATATATCAAATGATTTAAAGATTTTTTATTCCAGGAAAAATAGTCTCCTTTACAAAGATGCAGTCTGTAGCCAGCCTCATCTATATCTATGCCGGCCATTTCTGCTATTTTGTCTGAGGCTAGACCGCCTGAATTTATCAAAATTTTGGTAGTAAACTCCTCTGTCGTTCCCTCTGGACTCTTAACTTTAAACCTAAATCCAGAGTTTTCTTTCTTTATAGCAGTGACCTCTGAGTTGTATACAATAAGAGCCCCCTTAGATTTTGCCGCGTTAGCAAAATATCTCATCAAACCATGAGAGTCTATTATTCCCGAATTGGGAGAATATATAGCTATCTTGGCACTCACATAAGGCTCTATTTTCTTGATATCAGTTGGTTCATAAAATAAAAGGCCCTCCACCCCGTTTTCCTCACCCCTTTGTTTCAACTCTTCTAATATACTGATTTCTTTCTCGTCGGTAGCTACAAGAAGCTTGCCCGATTTTTCATAGCCAATGTCATTCTTTTCACAAATATCGTAGAGCATTCTATTGCCTTCAACACAAAAATTGGCTTTCAAAGAACTTGGTGGGTAATGGATACCAGAGTGAATAACTTCGCTGTTTCTGCTACTGGTTTCCTGTCCAAAACTGGAGTGCCTTTCCAACACCACAATATTTTCGTGTTTTTCGGAAAGCTCCTTGGCAGTTGCTAAACCTACGACACCTGCACCAATTATACTTATATCAATATCAGCCATAAAATCAAAATTCCTTCAAGATAGTCAAAGGTTTCTCAATTTTTCCCTGTGGGGTTCGAAATTTTATATAAGACTAAGGAAAAGACGAGGTAGTCAAGGACTGAGAAACCCTAGCTAAGAGAAACAGAACTGAAAAATCAAAAGCCGATCTTCTTTAAGTAGTCAATAGTTAATCGGGCGGCTCTATCCGGATCGGGCAGAGGAAGAATCTCTGCGGAGAGATAGCCCTTATAGTTAATTTCCTCAAGGGTTTTGATAATCTGGGCAAAATTAAGGTGCCCGCTTCCCGGGGCCCAGCGGTTGCTGTCGGCTAAATGGACGTGATTAATATAATCCTTCGCTTTGACAATGCTTTCATGCAGGGAAACCTCTTCAATATTCATATGGAATGTGTCTATCAACATTCCTATGTTAGGCAGATCGACTTTCTTAATGAACTCAATGCCTTCGGCAACGGTGTTGATAAAGTTGGTCTCATAACGATTTAGCGGCTCCAGAGTAAGACCTACTTTCAATCCCTGGGCCACCCCGGCACATTCCCGCACACAATCGAGGGTCCATTTTTCTGCATCCTCTCGAGATACGTGATCTTCTATTCTACCCCTTATCAAACCGATTATTACCTGAGCCGAGAATCTTGCGGCAAAGTCTATATGATCTTTTATTCTGGCAATAGCTTTCTTTCTCACTTTAGAGCGGGGATCGGAAAAACTTAATCTTTCTTCACCCCAGGCCTGTCCGGTGCCAATGGCTGGCACATCCAAATTATACTGTCTCACCAATTCCTTAATTTTGTCTACCCCAACCTTTCTAGGATCCCTGATGGCAAGCTCTACCCCATCAAAACCTAACTCGGCCACTTTTCTAATGCTATCTCGGAAATCTTCTTTGTAAGCTAGGGCCGAGAACTTTGCCTCCGGAGTTGATACCACTATGCTTTTCTTCATTGGTCTTCCCTAGGGGGTGATGACCACTTTAATGGCCTTCTGTTTTCTCATGGCCTCTATTCCTCGGTGAATTTCACTTAAGGGAAGTCTATGAGTAATGAGCTTTTCTAAATTTAAAATCCTGCTTTCGATAATCTTTATGGTAGGAGGAAAGGTGAACTTCGCAATAAAACTTCCCAGTATGATAAGCTCCTTACGGGTAATGTCGTTCTGGGCAATTTCAGCGCGGGCTTGATAATTCTGGCCAAAAAGAAGAACCCGTCCGCCCCTGCGTACAATTCCCAGGGCAACTTTGAACAAAACCCCCACCGCATCGACCACTATATCTGCTCCAAGCCCAGTCTCAAGATTAACAACCCGGCCTAGATCCTCCTTCAAAGGGTTTATAACCCGGGTAGCTCCACTCTCTTGCGCAAATCTTGCCCGGTATTCTGATATCTCAGAGACCAAAATCTGCCGGCCTCCTAATGCCTTGAACATTTGGGTAAACAAAAGACCAATAGGTCCTGCTCCCAGAACTACTACTGATTCGCCGGGATGATTATGAAGCTTCTGAGTGGCGTTGACCACACAGGAAAGAGGCTCAGCAAAGACGGCTAGCTCTGAGGGTAGCTGGGAAGAAATTGGATGAAGTGCTTTAGCAGGAGCAACGTTATATCTAGCAAAACCTCCATCAATAAATATCCCCAAAGTGGTCATATTCTCACACATATTGGGCATACCCATTCTGCAGTAACTACAGTGGCCACATTTGAGATTGGGATCCACCACTACCCGGTCACCGGCCTTGAACTGGCTGACTCCCTTTCCAATATCAAGGACCCTGCCCACATATTCATGAGAAAGAATCGTCCCGGGCGTGGCGGGATGGCCAGGAGGTACCTCCAAAATGTGCACATCGGTTCCACAAATACTTGCTGCTTCTACTTCTAACAAGACCTCATCTTCTGTCCTTATCTGCGGAACTGGGATCTCCTTTAAGGCAAGTTTCCCCTCCCCTTCGAAGACAGCTGCTAACATCTTCTTCATTTAATTAACCTTGCGGCCTAGGAATTTATAAATTATCCAACCACGAATTGAACTTGCCTATTCATAATCTGGTAGTCGCAAAGTTCAGAACTTGCGCAACCTAAAGGTTGCGGCTATCCTGCCCCATTTTCTCGTACCTCGAACTTCACCGGCTCAGAAAAAAGCTTTCCTCACTCAAAAACTGCCGTAATTTTACATTCGGTGCGATTGGTCTGGAGCATAACTATATTTTCCGGAACTTCCTCTAACGGAATCTTTTTAGTAATTAAGGGAAGCATATTCATTCCTGAAGCCATA
>JBHIEA010000212.1:0-3511 GCA_046760365.1 bacterium | reverse complement strand
CATATAAGAGAGTTAGTCCAACTTAGCAACTAGATCCCGAAAATGGGAATATTCCTTCCTGCCTGAATAGTCTTTGAATGTTTTACCATCCCGTTTTTTAACTGCCCGCAATGTAGCGAGAGCTTCTTCTCTTTTTCCTTGTTCTGATAGTATACTTGCCTTTTCCAAACCAGATAGGATATCATAAAGGCTATCTCTGCCTTCTTTCATAGCCTGATCAAATACCCTCAGTGCATCAAGCGTCTCTCCCAATCGTGCTAAACAAACCCCATATTTATGTAGTAGAGGAGTACGAAGTGGTTCTGAGCTTCGCTCCTTTAATCGCTCAAAAAGCTCACGAGCCGCGGCATAATTGCCCCAATCATAAGCGATATTTGCCTGGTCCTTCAATAAATATATGGATTCTTCTTTAGCAGCCTCGTGCTCAATTACTTCTTTCTTTCTCTCCGAAGGAACCTCCATTCTTACCTCCAATTACTACTCAGGCATAGAGTAAACTATTTAACTTTATCCGGTGTTTCTAGTATATATGGAAAATCGTCCTGCGCCTACACTATGCCTTGAACAACCATATTGTACCCTGGGCTATCTTGTTATTCTCCTCAAGCTATAACCACTGTTTTTCTTTACTTCACCTTCTGCCTCAACCCCTTTCTCGCAACAAACTTAGGCACCTTCTTTGCCGGAATCTGAATAGTTTCTCTTGTCTGAGGATTCACTCCTTTCGTTGCTTTTCTTCCCATAACGTGAAAAGTCCCAAGCCCAACTAAAGTAACCTTTTCTCCTCTTGCCAGAGAGTCGGTCATGGCTGAGATTACTCCATTAACCACTTCCCTACATGTTCCTTTTTCGACGTTTCGTCCTCTTCCTTCCCGGTTCTTGGATTTTCCTTTCGGTCGGCTCTGTAGCAATCTTTCCCTCAGTTTCTTTACCTTCCTCAACTGGCTCTTGCTCTTTCTTTTTCTCAAAAGGAATCATCCTGCATTCTCCATCGAAAAGAGCCCCTTTAGGAATGACTAGGCCGTGGGCCTTGACATTTCCTTCCAAGGATCCTGAGTGAAAAAGTTCTACTTTCCCCTGGCAGTCAACATTTCCTATCACTTTACCCCCAATACTTATTGATTTAGCTCGAATGTCTGCTCTTACAATAGCATCTTCTCCCACAATGAGATTCCCTTCGACTTGGATTTTTCCTTCAATTTTTCCGTCAATACGAATACTGTCTCTATCCTTTAAAGTTCCCTTGAACTCTGTTCCCTTTCCGATAACACTTTCAGTTTCAAATTCAAACTTTTCCTTGCTACCAAACATCCCTCATCTCCTTCTTATAATATGTTTAGTAACGATCGCCGTTTTTGCCTGTCCTGGAGTTTCCAAAATAGCCTATATCTTCTGTGTGACCTTTATCTAACATCTCCAAACCTTAGTTGGGGCGTGCCCCCGGGGTATCAAACTATTTCTTGATAAACTTTGTCCACCTTATCTTAGTAAACAACCACAATCCTAACCCAAGAAAAGGCAAGGAAATTAATCGAACTATTATCCTAACTTTACTTATTGTAGGATCTCCCGGTTCAGGAGATGACTCCACAAAATGATCAGGAATAATCAATGCTGATATGCTCGAAGATAAAAACAATACAACAAAGACTAAAAATAAACTCCCCAAAAAATAAGCCCAAAAGTTACTCCTCATCTTCTCTCCTTACGATCCCTTTCCTAGCGTCTTTACAAATTAGTGCTTTCAGACGCAAAGAGGAACCAAAAGAAAAGACCAAAACCTATCAATGATAATCCTCTCTTCATTAAAAAGATTGAAGCCTCTTACCATGGCTGATTTTGCGTCTCTTGTTATAGGCTAGGTGCAGATTCCAAAGCTCAAAAATCCTCAATGGATAACAAACGTCGGTATTTTTAGCTTACTGCTTCTCTCAGACCCTTCCCCCGGCACAAATTTAGGCACCTTTGCTGCCGAGACGTTTATGTTTATTGGTGTATCATTGTCTTTGGCTGTCAATGAATTATTTCCCGTTTTTTGCTCAAGACATTTCTTACTTTGAGCTTGGTAAATGTAAAGAGGGTATCATAAGAAATATAGCCAGTCAGGGAAGCTCTGAAGAGCCAGTGGTCCATAGTGAATCAAATCAGCTATGTGTTCAAGGCTTTCGTTAGCTTCTGATGCTACCAAGTAACTTATGATGCGAGCATCGAGCTCCATAGAGTGAGTTTCTCTTGAGTAATACTGCTGGAGGTATTTTTTAAATCTTTTAGCCTTCTCTTGAACATCTTTTCTGTCTTTTAACAGAGGATCGTCCTCAGTCCAAAGTATAGTCTCAGGAATTTGACACTGCACTCTGTGTCTCATCTCATGAGCTAGCATACTCAAGATAATCTTTCTTTGCCTATCATAGTTAAAAAGATTGGAGAAAAGGTATGCTAGGTTCTCTTCTTCTAGTAAGAACACATCTTCGTGCGGTTCATAGGCCATGGCAGGGACAATAACCGCCTGCCAACTGAGACCTCGTATCAGTCTCCTTCCGCTTTCAAAGTAGCCAATGTCCACCTTCTGACCGAAGATCAAGAGTGATAATTGCTCAATTTGCTCTATGATTCTATCGATCAAGTCCATGTCCACTCCATTTGACCTAATTTTACCTCCTGGGATTACTCCTCAACTCTTACGTCTACTGCTCGGGGACTTCTTGGTCCGGTCTCAATTTCAAAAATCACTGATTGCTCTTCTTTTAAGGAATCGAACCTCAGATCCCGAAGGGATGTTCGGTGGAAGAATGCGTCTTTTCCATCTTCGGTGGTGATAAATCCATAGCCTCGGTCTCTAATCAATCGTGTTATTGTACCTTTAGCCACTTTATTATTCTCAAGTTTTACTGCCTATTTTCTTTCGTTCACGTTCGCCCTTAGCCCCTTCACCAGTAGAAACTTGGGTCAATCTAGCGGAGACCCTCAGCAGTTCTTTTATCAGCAGCAAATTTTACCCCTGACTTTTTGTTTCTTTTACTTTCCCATTTTCAGTTTGAAGCCCGCGGTGCTTATAAGCTCAATGAGAAAACCCCAAAGGACCACAAAGCCCAAAGGTACCCAGAATCCCTGGGGTCCTCCCCAATAGCCAACCACAAGGAAGATTCCAAAAAGAAATCCCCACAGAATCCCATGAGGAGCCCAGTGAATTTTCAGGCTACTTACTCCAATAGTAAATCCCATTACAGAATGGTGGATTAAGGAAGAAACACCAATAGGCCAAAATGATACCCCAGCCCCATATTTTAGTAGGAGCACGCAGACAATACCAAAGATAACTCCCCAGATGGTAGTTATCGTTACCCGTCTTTTTTGCAACCCTATCACCTCCTCTTACTTCCCCTTCTGCCTCAACCCTTTCCCCGGTTTAAACTTGGGGACGTTTTTAGCCGGGATCTGGACAGATTTTCTGGTTTGATCGGCTGCCATTGCCATCCCTTCCCTTTCTTGATCACATGACCCAAGCTTGGGA
>JBHIEA010000211.1:0-3526 GCA_046760365.1 bacterium | reverse complement strand
GAATTAGGAATAATCAAAGGAGAGACCAAATGAGGAAGGAAAGACATCTCTTTTTTATGGTTCTATGCTGCCTGATTCCCGTAGTAGCGATTCTGGCTCTCGTGGCTGTGGGATTAGGCGGATGGGCCGTGTACGGCCTTTTCCTTTTATGTCCTCTAATGCATATATTGATGATGAGAGGACATAAGAGAACCAACTGCGGAGAACATAACCAAAAAGAAGAATAGGTTGATACCTCCATGACTCAGGATGATTGGGATTTGATGTTAAGATTCAAGAGGGGAGATATTTTAGCTTTCGAGATGATTATGCAAAAGTATCAAAAGTCGGTGCTGAATGTCATATATCGTTTAGTAGGAGACCAAGATAGGGCAGAGGACTTAACCCAGGAGGTATTTGTAAAGGTCTATAGGTTTGGAAAAAGATATAAACCGAAGACCAGGTTTTCTCATTGGCTATATAGGATTGCTATTAATCTTTCCCTTAATGATTTAAGGCAAAAAAGAAAGTATCAAGTAATCTCATTAAACTCCCCGCTTTCTTTTGTTCCCGATGATGGAAAAGTAGCGGAGCTCGTCGACCAACTTATTGCTCCCACCCCTACCCCCGTTGAGATTTTGCAACGACGTGATCTAAATGGATTCATAAAAAAAGCCGTTGATTCCTTGTGCCAGAGTCAAAAGACGATGATCATCCTCCGTGAATATGAGAGTTTATCCTATCGGGAAATGGCTAAGGTTTTAAACTGTTCAATAAAAAGCATTGAGGCCTGCCTCTATCGAGCAAGGCAAAATTTAAAAGAAAAACTTATTCCCTACCTGAAAAGCGAGGGTTTTTTGTAAAAATTGTGTTTATATTGATAAGGGCTGGTAAAATGAATTGCAAAAAGATAAAAAGGAAGTTAGGGTCATTTCTGGACAAGGAATTAGAGAAAAAGGAGAGGATATCAGTCAAGCAACACCTAAAGCAGTGTCTTCACTGCGGGGAAGAAGCCAAGATTTTATCTCAAATTCAAAGCAGCCTTAAGGAATGGAAAGATATTGAACCCTCCCCTGATTTCGAAGCCAACTTTTGGAAAAAGCTGGCCTTAGAGAAAGAAAAGGGCCCCTCATTTAGGTGGTTGCATCTTCTTCCCCGGCCAATAATAATCGCTTTGGCCTTGGTGATATTACCTCTGGCCGGATTGTTATTTGTCAGGAGCCTCTTGCCGGGATCTTTACTCTACCATAGAGCAGAATTGATTGAAGTTGAGGCCCGGCAGCAATACCTCGCTTCACTAGGCTTGAATAGCTTCAAGGATTTTTTTCCCCACTCAGTAGGGAGGATTTATTTTTCCCTGATCTCTGAAGAGAATATGTACTAATCGGGAGATAGAAGTGAGGAAGATCATAATTTTGGGATCAATAGCCGCGGGGGTGAGTATTGCTTCATTTTTGGCCATAAAAACCTATTATCCTTGGATGTCAAAGACTCGCTCCCTAAACCCACCTATTTCTAATCGATTTTTATGCAATTTTCTTCTTTTATCTAATCCGCAGAGGGAAAAAATAGAGGAAATGGACACGCGTTTTTCTTTAAAAACCACAAGATTGAGAGTAGATCTGGGAAAGAAAAGACATGAGTTAGCTAGATTATTGCTGCAGCCTAAGCTGGATCGGAAACAGATCGACCGAAAGCTTGAGGAAATTGCCGCCTTACAGCTAAGCTTGCAAAAGGAGGTAATTAATCACCTATTCGCCCTGAAAGGAGTGCTTGCCGCCGAACAGCGAACCAAATTCTTTACGATGATAGCCGAGGAGCTTTGCTTTGGCGAGGGGGCAAACGGTAAAAACCATAATTATCCTCCCGGAGTGAAAAAGAAAGGTAGATTTGAGCTTAAATAGAAGACGTTAGAGGGGAAGCCCTTGGATAGAAGTTAAAGGTTTAGCAGGATGCGATTTAGACTCACTGTTTTAGTGGCTATCTTAAGTGGAGTAGGCATTCTAGCCCTTCTTTTGGTCTTAAATCTTGGGAGCGGAGGAAAAAAACCTCAAGAAAACGCCCAGCAGAACCTCGTAGCCACTTTTGCCGGGGGAGTAATAACCACAGCTCAGTTAAAGGAGTACGCAGCCGAGTTCATTCCACAGTGCCACCAATCTATACTTGCCTGTGGAAGTCTGAAAGAAGCCTCCTCCTGCGGCAAGGATAAAACCTGTGCTCAACACAAAGGAAAAGAGGAAAGCTGTTGTAGGGGAGAACATGGAGGGACTCACGCTGGCTGCTGCGGAGAAAGTGAGAAAGCCCTGGCCAGTCAGCCCTGCGAAGAACATGAAAGCTGTTGCCTTCAGCATTCTAACTTGACGGCTGAGAATTATCGGGATGTAATTAAGGCTATGGTATTGGAGCATATGATAAGGGAAAAAATCAGGCAAAAAGGGATAGGAGAGGCTGAAGAAACCAAGGATCTACTTAAGTACTTAAGCGAAGGTATCTATTTAACCTCTACTCACCTACAGATGGAAGATAAAATGAGGCCTAGTGAAAGGGAGGTTAGACAATATTATGAGGAGAACCAAGGACAATATAAGGACAGAACCCTTAACGAGGTGAGAGGGGAGATAACACGGGTCTTAAAAGAAAAGAAACACCAGGAGTACATGCCAAAATATGTTGCGGAATTAAAGAAAAACGCCCTGATTAAGAAATATCCAGAGCTGCTAAGGGTGGAGTCACCTGAGGAAAGGGAGCTGAGGAATTATTATCGCTGGAACCGCGACAGATTTGTTCAGAGAGAAAGGGTGAAGATCCAACAGATACAAACCGCTACCAGGGAGGAAGCAGAGAGAGCTCTGATCAAACTAAAATCTGGAGAAGACTTTTCTGAAATAGCTAAACGCTACTCCCAGGGACCATACGCTCAAAGTGGCGGCGAGGTTCCCTACTACATCGAGAGAAAAAAGAGGGGAAGGCAGTTCGATGATCAGGTATTTAGGCTGTATCCGGGAGGGGTAAGCAGAGTATTTCAGGAGGGTGAGAATTACTACATTGTAAAAGTGAAGGAAAAACAGGCTCAAAGACAGAAAAGCTTTCCTGAGGCAGCCGAGGAGATCAAAGCAGAAATACTGCAGGAAAGAGAAAAGAGATTATTTGAGGAGATGAAACATAAAAATCTCTTTGTAGTCAATGGTCAGCCCTACACGGTGGGTGATTTTCAGCGAATCTATGAAAAACTCCCCCGCACTAGCCGGAAGCAGTACCAAGGGCTAGAGGAAAAGGAACGTTTAATGGATCAGCTCATTGAGTATGAACTTCTGGTGCAGGATGCCCGTCACCGAGGAATTGATGCCAAAACCCGTGAGGAAATGGAAGAAGTTAAGGGTAGCCTTTTAGAAAGAGAGTTTTATTACCAGGAGGTTGTCTCCAAGCTGGGGTTAGAGGATATCTCAAGGGAGGAAGCCAGCCGGTACTTTGAGAAGAATAAGTCTAGATTCGTAGAACCACCAAAGGCGAAGATAAGTTATGTCCGGGTATCTACGGGCCCAGGAAT
>JBHIEA010000210.1:0-3535 GCA_046760365.1 bacterium | reverse complement strand
AAATTATCATTGTAATTATCGGGCTTTTAACCCTTAACTCTGCTCTCTTTACCGTAACGGCTCTGGCAACACTGGTTGGTTCTCTGGCTGCCTACTCGCTAGTCAGATTTAGATTTCCGGCTAAATTTGGTCAGCTCTTCCTCCTCTGGGCGCTAATTGTCAAGATGGTACCTCCTATAGTGATAGCCATCCCCTTATATGTGATACTACGCAGGGTGGGCCTTATAAACACGAGGTTGGGACTAATAATAGCCTATCAGGTCTACGCACTGCCCTACTGTATCTGGATGATGCTGGGGTTTTTTAGGGATTTGCCGGTTGAGTTGGAAGAAGCGGCTGCCACCGATGGTGCATCAAGACTCAAAATTCTGCAGGCTATAGTTTTACCCCTGGTGGCACCGGGACTGGTTGCTGCAGGAATATTCAGCCTCATAATGACCTGGAATGAGTTTATTTATGCACTACTGTACTTGCGCTCTCCGGATGTTTTTACCCTGCCTATCCATGTAGCCAATTATATCACAGAATATGAAACTCTGTGGGGTGAGCTATCTGCTGCGGGAATACTTTCCTCCTTACCCGTTTTAGTATTTGCAGGATACGTCCAGAAATATCTGATAAGAGGCTTCACCATGGGTAGCCTTAAGTAACATCCTGCACTACCCCCGGAATCAGGCCTCTCAATCTTTTCTGAGAGGGGCATTATCTAGAGATTCTTCATTACTAGCTAATTCCTCTCCGTCACTTTCTAATTTTGTATCCCTGGGTATCCTCATATTACTCGATTTTCGAGAGGGTTGGCGCAGTTTTAGATTATCCTTTTCTCTGTCTTTTTATCTTTAATCCGTCAGGGATAGAGACTGAGAATCTCAGCATCATAAAAAGGGCTGCTGCCATGCCAAGAGGAAGTAGGGTCCAGCGAAATGAGGTAGCCAGTCCCCAGTGATCCCCGAGGAAACCAAACAGCCCCGGAGCCATAGCCATTGGCATAGTGTCCAGAGTCATCCCTACTCCAAACATTTTCCCCCGAACGGCCTGGCGACTGACCTGAGATAGCCAGAGATTCTGAGGAGGGTAGAAGCCAATGTTACATATCCCCAGGGTCACCAGGACGAAGATAACTGCCAGTAAAGGCAGAGACGAAGTTAGGAGCCATCCAATGGGTAAGGCAGCTATAAGGAGGACAGCAATGATACTGAGAGAATAGTAATTTTCGGAAAGCCATCCGGTAAGAAGTGAACCAATGACGCCACCTAAAAAGACCATTCCCGAAAAGAAAGAAGCTCTTTGAACATTCAAACCCAGAACATCCACCACAAAAAGGGGGATAAAGGAGATTATAGCTACGAGCCCCAGAGTTCTTAAAGCTCTCGATAGGAAAAATATCACTATATCTCTTTGAGAATAGAGGATTTCCGGTTCTTCTTTGGAGCAAGAAAAAGTATGCTGATTTTCCTTATAAAAAACAAAGGCTAGCGGTAATCCTGCCAAGGCAATAAGAGCACATATTAGACGCCAACCAATGATATTAACCAGTAAGCCAAAAAAATACATCATTAGAACAATACCGCCACTTCCAGCTGACTCGAACATCCCAAAAACGATTCCTTTTCTATTCCTAAAATGCTCGCTGAGAAGAGGTGGAGCAAGGGAATGGAAGGTACTCACACCTATGGCCGCCACACCAAGTATAACCAGCATAGAAGAAAAGGATTTTAAAAAGATAAAAGAAGTATAGCTAACCGATGTCAGTAAAAACCCGATGGAAAGTATTCTCCTTCGCCCATATAGGTCCCCTATATGCCCACTTAAAAAGGAAAAGGCAGAGATTACCAATGTGTAAAAAGTCAGAAGAAGCCCGCTTTGAGTATAACTCAGTTGAAACTCTTCCCTTAGAAGAGGCAGCACCAGAGGAAGAAAAAGCCAGAACATATCATTAAAGCTGTGTCCTATACATACCAGAAAAAGAGGATTTTTTTGAACCTTCTTCATGGGTAGGAAGTTTAACAGATTCACTTCGGACAGTCAATTCCAGAGAATGGCTGCCCCCTGGTTGTTATAATAGAATCTGTCTTTGTGGAAAGAATTTTACTTTTACTCAGTTTGAATCCGCTTATCGAAACTGCCCAAAATCAATGAGTGAGTTATAAATTGATTTGGCAATGCAGGTGATGCCTTTGTTACTTACTCGGCAGGGGTGTCTCTATCGGATGATTTTGATCTTTTCCCTTTTCGATTTGATGAGCTATTTTCTTAGCGTACTCGATGGCCTCTTCTTTTGTTTTAACCTCTTCCATTAGCCGCGCCTGGTGGATTTTATTTAATAGATAAGAGATGTAAGGTCCCGCAGGAATCCTCAGTAACTTCATCAGCTCCTTTCCCCCAATTAACCGGGGTGGATGAAGGATAAGAGAGAATTTTTTGAAATATTCCTGCAGCAGTTGAATCGTAAGTTCCGAAGAAGCTGGCTCACCAGGATTTACCGCCAGAAGGAGTAGAGAAATTTCGACCACCTCTTTCTTCGCTTCTATTAGGAACTGAGCTATAAGTTGGGTATTTTTTTTACTGTCCACGATTCTTTTCAATTTAGGATAAAGCTGAGCAACTCTTTGCATGATTTTTATATGGCCCCGGCTAAGTTTTAGTCGCTTCCCCAGACCAGAGAAAGTGAGTTTTTCCTCTGCTGGAAAGAAAAACAGGGCCATAATTTTTAATAGATCCCTGCGTGAAGTCATCGTCTTTTCATCACTGCCCAAATGAAGATCGATCTTTTCTTTAAGATCCTTGGGCAGCACTTCTCGGTTGGACAACAAAATTTCTAATCGTTTGAGGTTTTCTAAATTTGGAGTTTGTCCGAATACCTTCTCTAGTAAGACTTCTGCTGAAGGATTTACTAGATGTCTGTGAGAAAAAGGATTTTTCAGAAAAAGGCATAGTTCATCTCTAATTCTCTCCCCGGCTACTTTTTTGATGAGGGAAGATTTACTGGAAATCAAAGGAGCAATCTTCTCATCCACCTCAAAGTCTAGTTGGGAGGCTAGACGGAAAGCACGTAGCATTCGAAGAGGATCTTCCTCCAGGGATTTTTCTCTCAAGAGTCTAATTCTTTTATTTATTAGATCCTCCAGCCCCGTTTCAGGATCTATCAAGACTAAGCGAGGCATATCAAGGAAATCCAGATCTAGGGCAAGGGCATTAATGGTAAAATCGCGCTGAAGAAGATCGGCATTGAGACTTTGAGATTTCTTAAGAATGAAGTCTATGGTGGTGGTTCCAGGGAGGACAACTCTTCTCAAGGTCGAATTTAAGACAACCAGACTTGCCTTCACCTGACTCACAAAAAGCTGGACAATTCTAAATTCCGGATCCTCCAACACTACATCTAGATCCTTTTTTTCTCTACCTAGCAGAAGATTACGAAGGCATCCTCCAACCAACCAGAGTTTCTCCTTTCCTTTTATTCTGGTGAGTTTCTTGAGATAAGCATCCTTCTGGAGGCTGTTTTTAAGATAAGTCCAATTTAAGGAGCTTCCCG
>JBHIEA010000209.1:0-3552 GCA_046760365.1 bacterium | reverse complement strand
AAAGAACGAAAAAGAAGAATTACCCTAAATAAAGGGTTTCAGTTGTTGGCCCATTCGAAAACACCTCAATTTTCTTGCTCAATTGCGGAAGTTGGGCTAATTCCAGTCATTGTGAGCAGGTAATTGCCGCTGCTCAGGCAGGGCTTCATGTTTATGTGGAAAAACCAATGGCAGTTACCAATAAAGAAGCCTGGGAGATGGTCAGGGTCTGTAGAGAAAATAAGGTGAAGCTCACTGTAGGCATTAACCAGAGATTCTGGTTCGAACATGAGTGGGCAAAAAAGCTTACCGAGGAGGGTGTCATTGGAGAGGTCAAGTTTGGTAGGTCTTCTCTGCATGAGACCTGGCACTTATATCAAGATAACGTTGCCTATTCAGACTATAGACTCAAACCTGAGGGAGCAGCCTCAGCCACCCTTTTTGATCAGGGAAGCCATCGGGTAGATCTTTTAAGGTGGCTTATGGGGAGTGAGGCGAAAAGAGTAGCTACCCCGGAAAATATCTCTCCTTTAGATGATCTTTCCTGGGTGGCTATAGACTTTGACAATGGAGCTCAGGGGATTGTAACCACTGATAAGTTCTCCCCTGTGGTTTCCAATATTACCGAAATTTATGGCACGGAAGGAATGATGTTTATGAGCTCCGAGTCCACCAATCCCTTCCAATCGGTACCCCTGGCTATCTATACTGCTAAAGACTATAGCTGGGAGACCTTGCCGGAAATAATTAAAAAATACCGCTATCCCACTGATTTCTGGGTGACAGATTTAATTACTAAACCTTTGCCCAAACGGTGGATATGTATTACTCCTACTCGAGAGTGGTCCTTTACCAGAATGATGAGGCATTTCCTTACCTGTTTTGTGGAAGATAAAGATCCACTGGTCACCGGCGAAGATGGGGCAAAAGTCATGGAGATTCTGTGTGGAGTCTTCAAATCAATGCAGACCGGTGCTTGGGTGGATTTACCTCTTAAAGAGGAGGTAGTTCCACCGTATTACAAAAAGTGAGTAGATGAATGTGAAAAATGCAAAGGTTAGATTTGGTAGCCATTGGTCGTTTAATCAGGGAAACTATTAAGTTCCCTCACAAAACCATAGGGCCAGTGTTGGGAAGTCCTGCTGCTTATTTTTCGGTTGCAGTAGTTAGATTAGGGGTGAAAGCAGGTATAACTACCAAGATAGGAAAGGATATAGCTCAGGATTTACTTAAGTCTCTTATCAAAGCTGAGGTTGACGCTACAGGGCTTAGAGTGGAAGGAGAGGATACCACTACTAACCTTTTACTTTACGATGCTTCAGGAAATAAAGCCTTTCGTTATTTGAAAAAGGCACCAGATATTTTATTTGACGATATTCCCAGAAGTTATCTTGCGGCAAAGATATTTTTTATCTGTCCTATAAACCACGAAGTATCTCTGGAAACTATAAGATATATCCACTCTCTAGGTAAGATGGTGGCCATGGATTTAGGTGGTTGGGGTGGGGCTGCTTCCACGACTCATCCTGAAAGAGAAAAAGACTATCATAATCTCAGGGAATTAATGAAGTATCTTCACATAGTTAAAGCAAGCACCGAAGACTGTCGATACCTTTTTCACTCCAAGGACATTCCAGTAAATGAAATACCCCATCTTTTTATAGAGTGGGGGGCAAAGATAGGGATAGTAACTCTTGGGGAAAATGGATCGATGGTGGCAAATAAGAAGGGACAATTGAGGGTTCCTGTTTTCCCTGGCAATGTTATAGATTGCACAGGGGCTGGAGATGTTTACTCTGCTGGTTTTCTAGCCGAATATTTAAGAACAAAGAATGTGGAAAAATCTGCACTATTTGCCTCTGCTACAGCTTCTCTAGTGATTGAGGATAGTGGTGGAGTTTCAGCCAAAAGAATGCCTACCAGATCCGAAGTTCTCAAAAGAATAAGGACTATGAAAAATCGCTACTCAGTCTAGTTGTTGCCGGGAATAAATCGCTTTTCAAGGAAATGGTACAGCTTATCACTAGTACATAGAATACGTGCTTTCAATTATCCCATAAATGCGGATCAAAGAAGTCTAATGAAAATTATACCTATAATTCTCTACTGAGGACATTTTCCTGGAGGGGCTTTAGATGGTCTACCGAGCAGAATAATTTAGAGAGCATCTACAACGATGGAAGAGAACGCCCAAAGTCTTCTTGACAGAGATTGCGAATAGTATAGGATAGTCCATGGTTATCTACAGGTAATTATGCCGAGGTATTTCTTGAGGTACCCAAAGTCAATAAAGTGGAGGTGAAAAATGCAAGATTTGATCGAACTGGAACGAAAGGAGATTGAACTTGATGCTTTGATGCACAGACTATTCCATTTTAAAGTTGCTCTGGGTGAGATTCTTTCCCGTTACCGGGTAGAAAAATCTGATGAGATAGAAAGACTGATCGAATCAGGCCAGACAGAGGAGCATCCTGCTTATGAAGATTTCTTGGAAGCGGCGGGTTACGAAGCAGAGATATTGCAGTTACGTAAAAAACTAACTTTGGGCTTGCAAAAATTATGAGAGAAATCCTCGAAAGAGTTCTCCAAGTTACAGAAAAAGAATTTCCTGAAATTCTAAAAACAAAACCCTCTATTATAGGCATGAAGCTACGAATATATTTAATAGATGGTTCTTTGCTTGATGTATATTACCATCCAAAGGGCAAAAAGTATTCATTTCACTGGCAGAAACAGACTGAATCAGTTAGAATTAATACCGCTCCCCATCACAGACATATAGTTTCCTATCCACGACATATCCATACCGGACAAAGGATTGAAGCAGATAAAATAACAGATACAAGTCTTCCCTCCGAAGAACCTCAGGAAAGCACTTTCCTATATAAAAATACATTTAGGTAAGAAATAACAAACTGTGGCCTTCGGAAAATAATCTTGTAGACAGAGTCCCTTCCCCTTATTCCCCTACCTCAAAAAGAGCATGTTGATAAATTAAGTTAAAGGTGGTTCTAATGGTTTTTGTATGAACATTATTAAGAGAGCAAAGAAAAAAAAGAAATGTTGATTAATCCCTGACTAGTAGTTTTGCAGGAGACTTAAAAGGATGGCATAGAAAGCTTTTGGATTATCATTCATCATAAGGTGACCACTTTCGGGATGGGAATTAAAGAAGTCAAATTTATTTTGGGCGGAGGATTGACCTGTTAAATTAAATCGGTTATGATAGAATGAATCTTGAAAATGGCTGTGGTATAGTTTTTTTCAGTGGTTGTCGGGGTGAAAAAATGAGGAAGATCTTGCTGCTTACTCTCACCTTGAATTTTGTTTTTTTTGTCGGACTCACTGCCACAGTCTCAAAAAAGTCAAAAGATATTATTCTCATTTCTAAGGAGTTAGAGGTATCTATCGGACGTGGGGTAGCCAGGCAAATCGAGACTAAATTCAAAGTTCTTGATGATCCCGAACTTACAGCTTATGTTGATACGGTGGGCCAGAGGATAGCTGGGATTTGTGATCGCCCAAATCTCAAGTATCATTTTAAGATCCTGGATGATCCCATGATCAATGCTT
>JBHIEA010000208.1:0-3582 GCA_046760365.1 bacterium | reverse complement strand
ATTCTATCCTGCATCCCCACATCATCTCCAATCCAGATTATATCAACCCCCAATTTAATCAGTTTTCTTCCGGCCACAATAACCCATTTCATAAGCTTATCAAAGAACTCATGGGCGAACTCCTTGTTGGTGAGCATATCCTCCATTACTTTCTCCAGACCCCTCAAATACCAGGAAAGTTCAAACAGGGTGCAGGCAACTCCACCCATTATCGCATATTCATCCCCATATTTGGCGATGACCTCTTTAGAGCCCTTGTACCTTTCATCTTCGCTAAAGTCAGGAATATCAAAAGAGTCCGGATCCTTTAGATTAGCCAAAGGATGACGGACCATTTCCGTATAGCTTCCCCCACTTGGATTTTTGAACCATTTCCAGCCGATACCCCATTCATCTGTATATTCAGGAGTATCATCAGCATAATAACCGGTGCAAGGACCTATCCAGGTGATGAGCAGATCATGCTCCAGCTTCAAAGGAAGTGGACCTCCGGCTGACTTATAAGTTTCGGTTTGCGAGCTATCAATGCCGAAATATTTTAATAACTTTTTCTCTGCTTCTGGCGTGTACCAGGCACAGAGAGGAACCCTATCCGGCTCTTTATGACTTATTGCCGTTAAAACCCTCTCCTTATGGGTCACTGGTGTCTCCCGCAAGAATATCTCGGAACTAGGCTCCCTTCGTCGCTGTCTTCGTAAGGCTGCCCGGTGCTCGGTGGTTATGGCGTCTTATCTTCGGAAAAATCTCAATTTACTTTTTGCTAACCAAACCCAAGGAGCTGCTTTGCCTCATCAACCGCTGAAGCAGCATCGGGAGCATAGCCATCGGCTCCTATTTCATCAGCATAATTTTGGGTAACGGGAGCACCTCCGATCATCACTTTAACCTTATCTTTGAGACCGGAGTCCCCCACCGCCTTGACCACATCCTTCATCGAGGGCATAGTAGTGGTAAGGAGGGCCGAAAGTCCTACTACATCTGCCTTCTTTTCCCTGGCTGTCTCTATGAACTTCTCAGGGCTCACATCCACCCCCAAATCAATTATTTCGAATCCTGCTCCTTCCAGCATCATGGCTACCAAATTTTTACCGATATCGTGAAGATCTCCTCTTACTGTACCTAGAACTACTGTCCCCACTCCTTTAATGTTCTTGTCAGCTAAGATTGGCCTCAGGATCTGCATACCTGCTTTCATAGCTCGAGCGGCAATGAGAACTTCAGGAACATAAAACTCATTTTTCTTAAATTTTTCGCCCACTACACTCATTCCCGCTACCAGACCCTCATTCAAAACCTTTCTTACGTCTTCTCCCTCATCAATAGCCTTCTGTACCAACTGCTTAACCTCGGGAGCTTTCCCCTTAATGAGGTTCTCCGCAATCTGTCTTAGGTCCATTCTCTCCTCCTCTGACAATTTTTCCTATTATAGAGACCTGTCTTGGGCTGTCAATAATATCTCGGGACAGGGCCCCCTTTGTCGCTGTCTTCGTAAAGCTGCCTTGTGCTCGGTGTGTTTCCAATGGCTAACGCTAAGCTCTACTCTTATCTGTATACTGCGGCTCGGTAGATTTGTCCCCTAGGGGCCTTCATGATACGTGAGAAGCCTCAAGGAGAACTCAAACTCAGGAACTATAGATCCGAGATCTCGCGGCTGCCTTATGGAAAACTGATGGGCGGGCAGCAAGAAATCTCTGGAGAGTGTTTCCCCCCGTCGCTGTATATCAGCTTGGGACCTTCCTGCTCCTATCAATACTGGTAGATTTGAAATCTGAATCGAGTCTTAGTCTGAGAATTTACTTGGTTCATTCAATTCTTTTTTACGAGAAAATAAAGCCTTCCCCAAGACTTAGTGCGCTCGGCACGTTTTAAGACCTGATCTCCTTCACCAAAATAAAGGTCTGCTCTGCCTGGGCCTCTTATGGCGACCCCGCTGTCCTGACAGAAAACGAAATGAGAGTATTCAGCCTCACCTTCTACCTTACCGGCTTTGTTCAGCCTGGGGGCTTGGTATTGAATGTAAGCTAAGGCCCCCAGCGGAAAAATACTTTTATCCACAGCGAGGGATCTCAGGGGAGTAAGTTTTATCTCTGGGGCCCCATAGGGACCATCTTCTTCCTTCCTGTGGAATATGAACCTCTGGTTCTGGTTTAAATAGTGATCTATCTCCTGGGGGTGGTGGGCAAAATACTTCTTTATCCCTTGCAAGGTGAGCTCTCCGGGAGAGACCTTGCCATCTTCTCGCAGAAGTTTGCCCACGCTGGTATAGGGTCTTCCGTTGTTGGCAGCGTAATTTGCCCAAAAGCTTTTTCCGTCCTCGAGCATTATTTTACCGGATCCCTCGATCATGAGATAGAATCTATCCAGTTTGCTCTTCAGGTAGACTAGCTCAAGATTTTTTCCTTTAAGCACCTTCTCTTGCACAATTTGTTTTCGGGTATAATAGGGAACAATCTCGTCTCTGTTTTTATCAATGCGGTAAACAATCTTTTCCCCCTCCAACCGAGCATCAAATTCACCTAGCTCAGCTACCTTCAAATCCAAAGGCTTAAGGTATAGAGGATATTGATAATCGGAACGCCTTCTAAGGCTCGCCTTATAAATCGGAGAATAGTAGCCGGTGAAAAGAACCCTGCCTTGATCTTCCTCTCCGCAAGCCAAATAGATGTTGAAGTGCTTTCTTATTAGGCGATTCAGCTCTTTTGGATTTATGGCCTCCCCAAGAATCTTAAAGAAAAGCTCGGCTGAGTCTTTGATTAGTTCAGCACCCACTTTCTGTCGGCCGAAGGCAAACTCTTGGTTGGACTTTATTTTCTGGGAAAGAAACTCTTTTTCTCGCTCATATGCTTTTTTTAAGCTAGCAGCATCCTGAAAGTTGAAGGAGGGAATTTTGTCTTCTTCTACCCGGATAAGATACCTTACCGGGGGTCTCTCTGGCGGTGGTTTGGGAACCCAGACCAGAAAGTAATATAGGATCCCCACTTCTGCCACCAGGGAGCAGGTAATGAAAATCACCAGAAAAGATACTTTGGATCTAAAAATGAAAGACATGAGAATTAAGGCTTTATGTATGACCTGGCTATTGAATTTAGAAACCTGACTGTATAATTATTCTACCAAGAAAGGCAACCTCGTCAAATATAAGCAACAGTCATATGATTTTATTTATCTTCATACGAAAAGCATAATTGTTAGCCCATGAAAGCTTATGATCAAGGCGTAGACCTTTCACGGAAGAAGGAAAGTTGACTTACCTCGTAAACTGTGATAGAATAAGTTGATGCCGAAGTGGTGGAATTGGTGGACACGCAGCATTCAGGATGCGAATCCAGCCATTCCAGCAAGTCACGCCCAGTGCATAAGAAAGGCTCCCAGTCCTGATTTCCTCAATTTTTTATTCGTCCCAATTTGCCCGAATTTTGCCTATTTTGCGGCATAGGAAGCTCAATAATTTCGAGAAATAGGCGTAAGAGATATAAAAAGATAAATGATGGCTCAGTTTTCGTGAGCGGGGGATAAAAAGCGGGTAAGTGATAGGTAGAGAGAATAAGGAAAGCCTAAAATAGAGTCCAGAAGGGCGGCAGA
>JBHIEA010000207.1:0-3596 GCA_046760365.1 bacterium | reverse complement strand
ATCCGATATCCCCGGGGAAAGACGGATAAATCGAGATTTTCAGAACTTGTCCCATAGCCTAATGCATTGATGATGTTGGCTAAATCCAGTAGTTCCTCTATACTTATATCTTCGAGTTGCATAAAAGCTTGTTCATAATCTTTTTTAGCATAATCCCTTATTATTCGTAGGTTTTCATCCAAAGCGTTTCCTATTATTTCCTTCAATTGCATTTCTATCAGCCGTGCCTCTTCCCCCAATTCTACCACGTATCTTTCTATTTCCTCCTTTATTTTCGCGATTATTTGACCTCTCTGAATAGCCTTTACCACATCTAATAACCTTACCTCGTCCTGGAATTCCAGAAGTTCTAGCTGGGTTAAAACCTCATTAAAAGTAGCTCGATATCCTTCCAAGGTCTGCAGAGCTTGGTTTGCCTTGCTTATAAGCTCTGGCATGGTTTTTAAAACATATTTCATATTCCCCTGATAAAGGCTAATTGTTTGACGAGATTGAGAAATAGCAATTACTGGACAGCCTGTCTGTTTAGCCATTCGCTCCGCAGCCCGATGACGGGTTCCTCTCTCACCGGTGGGGATGAGATAATCAGGGACCAGCTCAGTATTAGCATACAGTATTCTCTTTACATCTTCAGACAAGATAATTGCTCCGTCCATCTTAGCCAGCTCAGCTAGAGAAGTTGGGGTAAGGTAACAGTCCACTTTAAAACCCCCCTCGATCGCACCAAGTACCTTTTCGGTATCTCCAGCCACGATCAATCCTCCGGTACCGGCTTGAAGGATTATCTTAAGACCCTGTCCCAGAGGAGTTCCCGGAGACACCAGTCTAAGGAATTTAAGAAAATTTTCTTCCTTGACTTTCTTTTTTTTGGGCATCTAAAGCTCCTTGGTTCCTCTTTCCAATGCCTCTTTGATGGTCCTTACTTTGATGAGCTTCATTTCAGCAGGGATCTTTATCTTGCTTGATCCAAAATAAGAAATAAGACCCCGGTTGAATCCGAGTTTCTTTGCTTCCCTTAATCTTTTTTCCATGAATTCTACTGGACGAATCTCTCCCGCGAGGCCTATCTCCCCGACCGCTACCGCCCCTTTTAAAAAAGGCTTATCTTTGAAACTGGAGGCGACAGCCAAGACTATAGCCAGGTCACAAGCCGGTTCATCTACTCTCATCCCTCCGGCTACATTCAGGTAAACGTCTCGATTATAAAAACGCATTCCCGCTCTTTTTTCTAAAACGGCTAACAATAGACAAAGCCTGTTATAGTCCATTCCCTGAGTTACTCTTCTAGGAACCACAAGAGTTGAAGAGGTTACCAGAGCTTGAATTTCTACCAGGAAACTTCGACTTCCCTCTACAGTTGGCACCACTGCTGTGCCTGAACTATCGCTCTCCAGAAAAGGATCTCCTAAAAAAAGCTTGGAGGAGTCGGAGATCTCTTTTATGCCGTCCTCTTCCATTCCGAAAATCCCAATTTCCGAAATAGGCCCAAATCTGTTTTTTACTGCTCGTAAGATTCGGTAGCGGTAATCTTTTCCTGGTTCGAAATAAAGAACTGTATCTACAATATGCTCCAAAACTCTGGGTCCGGCAATGACTCCCTCTTTGGTGACATGGCCTATCAAAAAGATAGTTATCTTTTTCTGCTTACCTAACCTCATCAAATAGGCGGTGGACTCTCTTACTTGAGAAACAGAACCGGGAGCGGAAGTATAGTCCTCTCTATACACAGTCTGTATGGAGTCTATAATGACGATCCTGGGCTCCAAATCATTAATCTGCTGAGTGATTTCTTCCAAATTAGTTTCTGATGAAAGATAAAGATGTCTCGAGTCCACTCCTAATCTGGTAGCTCTTAGTTTGCTTTGCTCTGGGGATTCCTCCCCCGAAATATAAAGAACTAAAGATTCCGGACCACTTAATCTGTCCGCTATCTCCAAAAGGAGAGTAGATTTCCCTATGCCCGGTTCGCCTCCTACTAATATTAAGCTTCCGGGGACTGCTCCTCCTCCCAGGATCCGATCAAATTCATCTATTCCACTCAAGTAGCGCGAGACCCCAGACTCTTTAATTTCCCTAATAGAGACAGGTTTGCTGGGAGTGAGAGAAAGACCGTGGGTAAAAATTCCCCTTTTGAGCTTTTCCTCAAGGATGCTCTCCCATTCACCACATTCAGGACATCGACCAAGCCATTTAAAAGAGAGATAGCCGCAATTCTGGCAGACAAATCTAGTTTTCTTCTTTTCCATGGTTAATATACCTGTTTCAGAAGATCTATACTTTGCAGAGCTCTTCCTGTGCCAATGGCTACACAAGAGAGGGGATCATCAGCTAGTTGAGCTTTAACCCCGATTGTCTTCTCTATTAGCTGCGGGAAATTTTTCAATAGACTCCCGCCCCCGGTAAGGATAATTCCTCTCTCAATTATATCTGCCGCTAGCTCTGGAGGTGTCTTTTCCAGAACTGCCTTCACTCCTTCCACAATGGAAGATAACGGCTCAGACAGGGTCCCGGAGATCTCCTCAGCACTGATCTTAACCTTTTTTGGTAGTCCCGTCACCAGGTCCCTACCCCTAACCTCGAGCTCTTGATTCTTCGGGGGCAAAATAGCGTAACCTATTTCCTTTTTTATATATTCGGTAGTAATTTCTCCCAGAGCCAGATTATACTGTTTTCTCATGTACCTACCAATGGCTTGATCCTGCCTGTTGCCACCGGTACGAAGTGATTCAGAGGCAACGATACCTCCCAAGGAAAGTACAGCAATATCGGAAGTTCCTCCGCCCACGTCAACTACCATATTTCCTTCCGGTTTAGTAATGTCTAAATTTGCTCCTATAGCTGCAGCTTTAGGCTCCTCGATAAGGAAAACTTTCTTAGATCCAGCTTGAATGGCGGCATTCACCACCGCTCTTCTTTCGACCGAGGTTCCTCCGGTAGGTATACAGATCATAAGATAAGGAGGAAAGAAAATCCATCTGCCATAAACCTTCCTGACGTAAAATTTAAGCATACTTTCTACGATATTATAATCAGCAATGACCCCATCTTCAACTGGTCTAATGGCTGAAATACTACCAGGTGTCCTTCCTAACATCTCCCTGGCCTCGCTTCCGATAGCTAAAATTTTGCCAGATTCTTTATCTATCGCCACTACGGAAGGCTCATTAAAAACTACTCCTTTACCCTCCACGTAGACCAAATTATTAGTGGTTCCCAGATCTATTCCAATTTTTTTACCTAGAGACAACATTTTAACCTTCCACCCTGGTGATTTTCGCTCCCAGTTTACTCAGTTTGACTTCCAAGGACTCGTAACCCCGGTCGAGGTGATGAATGCCGTCGATCTCGGTGATTCCCTCAGCGGCCAATCCAGCTAAAACCAAGGCAGCACCTCCCCTTATGTCTGGGGCCCTGACCATAGCACCTTTTAACAGAGAAACGCCTTTTGTCATTATCTGTGACCTATCTTCTTCGATCTTCGCTCCCATTTTCCTGAGGCCCGGAACGTGAGTAAACCGGTTCTCAAAGATGGTTTCTCTAATTACGCTGGTTCCCCGAGCCAGACAGGCAAGAGCTGTTATTTGAGGCTGTAGATC
>JBHIEA010000206.1:0-3607 GCA_046760365.1 bacterium | reverse complement strand
GCTTGGTGCCGGGAGGGGGATTTGAACCCCCATGGACTGAAACGTCCACATGGCCCTCAACCATGCGCGTCTACCACTTCCGCCATCCCGGCATAAAGGAACTACTTTTCCTCTTTTTTCTTCCTCTCCAGTAAAATAGCTACTCCAAAAGCTATGGCAAATAAGATACAAATTTCGGCAAAGTAGAGGTAAGAACGAGGCAGAATTCCGAAAATAATAGCTCCCCGGGGTCCTCTAGTTAATCGCAATATGACTCCAGCTACCAGACCTACTCCAGCAACTATTCCAAAAAAGTAACCCAATATTTTTAAGACCAATGACCACATTCGCTCCTCCCTTTTTTGGTAAAAAATCGCTCAATTCTGATAAAGCATAGCAAACTCTCAAAGAATGTAAATAGTTTTAAAGGGCTAGCTACTCTTCCTTTGAGAGGCGCTCAATATCTTGCTCTTCACCTATGACCAGCAAAATGTCTCCCTTTTCAATAACATCATCAGGCCGAGGAAGATAGTTTATTTTTTCCACCCGTTCATCTTTTCCCTCCCCGGATATTCTCTTCACCTCCAGAATATTTACTTTATATTTCTGCCTAATCTTAAGATCACCTATTCTTTTGCCCCAGAAAGATTTGGGAGATCGGATCTCCGCTGCACTATATTTGTCAGAAATTGGGACATAGTCGAGAACACTAGAAACTAAAAGATTTCTGGCTAATCTTTTGCCCATCTCCATCTCAGGTAAAACTACTCTGTCTGCTCCTACAAGACTCAATATTCGCTCTTGAATGTGTGACGCGGTCGGGGAGGCCCGGGTAATGACCGTGGGAACACCCAGTCGCTTAAGAAGAGCAGTAGTAAGAACCGAAGCCTCAAAATCTCCTATACTCACAATAGCCACGTCTACCTGATTTATTCCTTGAGATTTCAAGGCTTCCTCATCTGTGGAATCTAACTTAACCGCTAAATCTACAATTTCGGCAAATTTGTCAACCAGCTTACCATCTTGATCAACAGCAATTACCTCTGCCCCTCTTTCGGCCAAACTCTGGGCTACAGTTCCGCCAAATAACCCCAGTCCGATGACTGCAAACTTACGCATCTTTTCCTCCTACCCTATCATTATTCTCTCTTCAGGGTATTCGTAAAGCTCACTAATTCTTCTTCTCGCTACGGCTAATGCCAGTGTTAAAGGGCCAATTCTTCCCACCAGCATAGTAAGGATAATGATGACTCGGCCCACCGGAGTCAAGTTAGGAGTGAGCCCCCTAGATAAACCAACCGTACCAAAAGCAGAAAGATCCTCAAAAATTATATTAATGAAGGGAGCGTTTTCAGTTAAAGTAAGGATGAAGGTGGAAATGGCAATCCATCCCAGAGCTAGAATGACAACGCACAAGGCCTGATAAACTATCAAGCGAGGTATAGTGCGGCGAAAAACCTCCACCCTGTTTTTTCCCTCACTCATAGATTTGATGGTAAAAACTAGGGTAGCAAAGGTGCTGGTCTTAACACCTCCTCCAGTGGAGCCAGGGGAGGCGCCTATAAACATAAGGATAATGAGCAGAAAAGCAGAAGATATAGATAAACCACTTATATTTAAGGTATTAAACCCGGCTGTTCTTGCGGTTATTGATTGAAAATAGGCTCCCAGTAATTTTTCTTTAAAGGGAAGACTCTCCGTAGCCTCTCCCAGAAGAATAAGGCTCATTCCTGTCACAATCAAGAGGCCCGAGACCAAAAGAACCAGCTTACTCTGGAGAGATAAAGACTCCTTCTTTCCCTTAAGAGGGGAATACACCCACCTCAAGAGATTAGTTGTCACCATAAATCCCAGTCCTCCTAAGACTATCAAACTACTCATAATAAGATTAACTGGTAAATTAGCACGATAACTCATAAAGCTATCCGAAAAAAGAGAAAATCCAGCGTTGCAGAAGGCTGAAATAGAATGAAAGAGAGCAAAATAGGCACTGGACACCCCCGCTCCATATCTGGGTAAGAATTGACTATAGAGAAGTAAAGCCCCTGCTGCTTCTATAATTAAAGTGGTGGTGAGAATCGATAAAAGTAAAGATCCAATTCTACCCAGCCTTCTGTAATTGAGTATATCTTGAAGAAGACCCCTATCTTTAAGTCCGAATCCTTTGCCCAAGACCAGAGCGAAGAAAGAGGTAAAGGTCATGAGCCCCAAACCTCCTATTTGCACTAATGAAAGAATGATTAGTTGTCCTAGTAAGGAAAAATGGGTTCCGGTATCAACAACGATGAGTCCTGTAACACAGGTCGCCGAAGTAGCAGTAAAAAGAGCATCTAGAAAAATGGTCTCCTTTCCTGATGCAGTAGAACGGGGCAGGAGAAGGAGCATAGTCCCAATACCGATGATAGTCAGAAAGGTCACAATAACTACTAAGGAGGGATTTAGCTTCAGAATGAGAAGAGCTTTGTTGAGTTGAGGTACTTTCAGAAGCAAGGCAACGAGAATATACAACTGAGAGATTACTATATAGTAATCGGCTGTAGAGGTGATACCAATCGCCCCTAAAAACTGAGCGAGTCCAAGCAAAGTAAATAACTTCTTAATAAATAGGATTAGGATAAAAAAAACCCCAATCACTATCCCATCCGCTTTATTAATGATCAAATGGGCTTGCTTCTCTTTCGCTAAGGCCAGCCTAAAGAAAAATTCACCAACAAATATCCCCACAATAAATAGGTCCAGACGATGGAGAAGAGCTTCGGTTTTTACTCCTAAATAAAAACCGTACTCCAGGACCAGGGAGAAAATGGCTGTAAGAGCAACCCCCGTAATGAAGATATTCAGGTAAGATCTAACTTTAGGATAGTTAATTACGATTCCCTCTTTTAGTGATCAGATTTTATGGCCAAACTTTTAATTAATCCTGCCGCCATCCTCTCTCTAGACCTAACCTATTAGCTATGTCTAGAGCTTGTTGATATTCTTGAGGAGTAATTCGCCTATTTAACTCTTTAAATTCTTGCGCCTCATAAGCAGGAAAATACTGGCTCATAATGCTAATGTAAGTGTGGGAAGAAATTTCTTCCGCTAAAAAGACAAAAACTTTTCTTGTTCCTCCCAGTCCATTGGGCAGAACTAGATGTCTAACTAGAAGACCTCTCTGAGCAATTCCTTCCCTATCAAGTCTGAGGTCTCCCACCTGTCGATGCATCTCCTTTATTGCTTTTTTTGCTATCTCAAAATAATCAGGAGCCGAGGAATACTTTTCTCCTGCTTCTCTGGCTCCATATTTTAGGTCAGGCATGTAGATATCAACTATCCCCTCCAGAAGTTTGAGAGTCTCGACGCTTTCATATCCACTGCAGTTATAAACTAGAGGGATGCTCAGGCCATTATCGATGGCCTCTGAGAGACCGGAGAGAATTTGAGGTATGAAATGAGTAGGAGTGACCAGATTTATATTGTGGCATCCTCTTTTCTGCAAAGTAAGCATCATTTGGGAGAGCTCGTGGGTTGAGACTTTGTTTCCATTCCCCAGATGAGATATAGGGTAATTCTGACAAAAGAGACATCTTAAATTACAGTGGGTCAGGAAGATAGTTCCCGAGCCCCGATAGCCAGAAATTGGTGG
>JBHIEA010000205.1:0-3616 GCA_046760365.1 bacterium | reverse complement strand
TACCATGTAACTTATAATACCGGGATTTTGCCGCTGCGTATCCTCTGGGTGACAGGAAAGGTTAAGATAGAGAATGACCAAAGCAAAAAATAGGGATGCGAGACTATGAGAAAACAAAAGATGCTAATTAATGGGGAATGGATTGATTCATCAAGTGGCGAATACACAGAAGTGAGGAATCCAGCTACCGAAGAGGTTTTTGCTGAGACTGCTCGTGCTTCCTCGGAGGACGTTGAAACAGCTGCTCAGGCAGCCCAAACAGCTTTTTTTCTTTGGTCAAAGCTTTCCCCGGCAGAAAGGGCTAATTATCTTTATCGGGTAAGTGAGGTTATTTTGCAAAAAAGCAGCCAGATAGCAAGGACCTTAACTACTGAACAGGGAAAGCCACTTAAGGAAGCCGAAGGTGAGGTCAAAGGGTCAGCAGGAGTTATTCGTTACTTTGCCGAAGAAGTTCAGAGAGTATATGGAGATGTTATTCCCACCAAGAAAGCTTCGATTAGGAGTTTGGTCATCCGTCAACCTATAGGGGTAGTAGCAGCCATTACCCCCTGGAATTATCCTGTTCAATTGCTTGCTTGGAAGGTAGGAGCTGCTCTGGCTGCTGGATGCACGGTGGTGGCTAAACCTTCTTCTGAGACCCCCTTGTCTCCTCTTGAGTTTCTAGGTTGTTTTATGGATGCGAAAATCCCTGCGGGTGTAGTAAATGGGGTCGTTGGTCCGGGAACCATTGTGGGAGAGGCGCTTATTAAAAATCCGGTGGTGAAGAAGGTATCTTTTACTGGTTCTACCGAGGTTGGTAAGAGGGTTATGAGTTCTTGTAGTGAGGGGTTAAAGAAGGTATCTCTTGAATTGGGTGGTCAGTCCCCTTTGATTATTTGTGGTGATGCTGATTTTGACAAGGCAATAAAAGGGGCAGTGAGAAGATCATTCCGAAATATGGGTCAGGTTTGCAATGCTGTGAATCGTATCTATGTTGACCAGCAAATTTATGATCAATTTGTAGACAAATTTGTAGAAGCAACAGGTAAATTAGTCATTGATAATGGTCTGGATAATCCTTCTGCTGATCTTGGACCTATGGTTAGTCAGGACGCTCTTGATAAAGTACTGGAGCACATCAATGATGCAGTTAAAAAAGGAGCCCGCATGGTGTATGGTGGAGAAAAACCGGAGGGAGAAAAATATGAAAAGGGATTTTTCTTTAAACCCACCATTTTAGTAGATGTGAACCATGATATGCTCATAATGCAGGAAGAAACTTTTGGTCCGGCAGTGGGAGTGATGCCATTTAAGGATCTATCCGAGGCGATCAGACTGGCCAATGATACTCGGTACGGATTAGCTGGGTATTTGTACACTAACAATGTGCATATTATTCATAGGATATGCGAGGAGTTAGATTGTGGTTCAATAGGAGTTAACAATGTGAACGTAGCAACTACCAATGTTCCTTATGGAGGATGGAAAGAAAGTGGACTGGGTAGGGAATTAGGTAGGGAAGGTCTGGAAGAATATATGCAGATAAAACACATCAAGTTAGAATTTTCCGAAGCCTAATAACGTATAGACACTGAGAAAGAAAAACTCGATTAGTTTTGTAATTTGTTAATCTTACAAAAAAGTCCTCAAGCTATGAATGGTGAGTATTTGTTGGGTATCGATATCGGTACGTCAAGTTGTAAAACGATTTTACTGAACCAGCGGGGTGAGATAGTGCGAGAGATCGTGGTAGAATATCCTCTGTTAGTTCCTCAAACCGGCTGGGTAGAACAGTACCCGGAGGATTGGTGGAGAGCGGTAAAAAAATCGGTAAAGGATTTATTGAGCGGGATGAAGAATAAAGAAGCTATCAAGGCGATTGGTCTAAGTGGTCAGATGCACGGACTGGTGGCCATGAATAAGGAAGGGGAAGTACTGCGTCCCTGTATTTTGTGGAACGATCAGCGCAGTGCACCGCAATGCGAGGAGATTTACCAACAAGTTGGCGGGAAAGAAAATTTTCTGCAATACACAAACAACAGCATGCTTCCAGGATATACCGCTGGTAAAATTTTGTGGGTGCGGGAAAATGAGCCTCATATTTACGAAAAGATAGCCAAAATTGTTCTTCCCAAGGACTACCTTCGTTATCGACTTACGGGTGAGCTGGCTACCGAGGTCTCAGATGCTTCGGGGACCGGTCTTTTTGATGTACAAAAACGACGTTGGTCAAACGAACTTCTTGAGATCCTGGAGATTCCCAAAGAGTGGCTTCCCAAGTGTTATGAATCTACCGAGATCACCGGAGTCGTCTCTGAGGCTATTGCGGATGATTTGGGACTACCTGGGCCTCTACCAGTGGTAGGAGGTGGGGGAGATGCTGTTATTCAATCTGTAGGAGCGGGAGTGGTAAGTGAAAATACGGCCACCATCATTATTGGAACAGCAGGTATTGTCTCTGTAAGTTTATCTCGTTATTACCATAACCCCGAAGGAAAGCTTCAGCTTTTCTGTAACACCATTCCTAACAGATGGATAGCCTTTGGTACTACTTTAACTGCCGGGAGTGCCCTGCGGTGGTTCAGGGACACTCTGGGCAGTTTAGAAGTGGCACTATCAAAAGAGTTAGGAGAAAATGCCTACGAGATTTTAACTCGAGGGGCAAAAAACTCACCTCCTGGATCACAGGGGTTAATTTTTCTCCCCTATCTAGTTGGAGAACGCTGTCCTTATACCGATCCTGATGCAAAAGGAGTAATTATAGGATTGGGGCTGCACAGTACAAAGTCAGATATTACCAGAAGTATATATGAGGGAGTAGTGTATAGTTTGCGAGATGTTTTAGAATTGATGAATCAGGTTGGCATCTCCCCTAGGCAAATTCGTGCTTCTGGAGGAGGTGCAAAGAGTCCATTTTGGAGACAAATTCAAGCAGATGTGTTTAATAAAGAAGTAACCACTGTTCGCTATAGCGAAGAAGGGGCTGCTCTGGCAGCGGCGATCATTGCCGGAGTCGGAGTGGGAGTTTGGCCTACGGTAGAAGAGGCAATATCTATGTTTACCATTGAAACCCGTACCAAACCTATAGCTGAGAATGTAAAAATTTACAACCGAATGTTTAGTGTGTATAAGAAACTTTATGGTCAATTAAAGCCGACTTTTAACGAGCTAAGTTCTTCTTGGTAAGCTTTCTGTTTATTTTGCTGGACTCAATTTTGTCGAGGGGAGGCAATGTGTGGAAAAATTTTTGAATCTGGAGGAAGGTATTAAAATTAATTCCTAGCTATTTGACATTATTCAGTGAATAAATAAGAACTAAAAAGGCCGGGAGGAGGTGGGAAGTAAGAAAGGCCTGGGAAAGCAAGTGCATGTGCTCTGGCTGTGATGTATCCAAATTTTGTCTGGAGGTAAAGAGGGAAACCAAGCTCCAGTCAACGCATGCTAAAGGAGGATAATAGCATGAAGTGTAAAAAATTACGTATGATATTGGGGTTAAGTCTGATGGTGATTTTCCTGGCAAGCTTTGTTACTGCGGCAGTTGCGCAAGAGAAGTTCGGCCTGGACGATATTCCTCCCATAAAGAACAAAAGGCCCATCAATACCATACTTGAAACCGGTGAGACCTGGGACATAATAT
>JBHIEA010000204.1:0-3649 GCA_046760365.1 bacterium | reverse complement strand
AAAAGGAGGTCAAAAATGGCGGTTAAAAACGTGGGAGAGAAATATCGGTGTAACGTCTGTGGCAACGAGGTGGAGGTAACCAAAGTCGGTGGTGGAACTCTGGTTTGCTGTGGCGAGGATATGGAACTAATAGGAGAATAGCTACCCAGGAGGAACAAAAATCATAAATCAAAAAGGAGGTAAAAAATGGCAGAAATAGATTTTTTTAGCCAGGTGAATAGACCCGAGGATCCCGACAATATGACGGATCTTGAGAAAAAGCATCTTTCTGTAATAGATGCACCAGACAAAGTGAATGCAGGAGAGACAGTCCAGGTCTCGGTGGAGGTGGGTAAATTACTAGCCCATCCTAATGAGCCAGCCCACCACATTGAGTTTATTGACCTTTATGAGGATGACGTTTATCTGGCCCGGGTCGATTTAACTGGGGGTAAGGTCAATCCCAAGGTGACCTTTGAGGTGATGCTTAAGAAAGGAGGTAGACTCCGAGCATTTTCTAGTTGTAATCTGCATGGGGTGTGGGAAGGCGATAAGGTCATATCCATCGAATAAGCTTAACCGTCAACTTTATTGAACTTGGTTAGTTGCTCCTTTGATTTTCTATCGAGAAGATTAAATTGTTCGAAGGCCTCTTTTATCTGTTTCTGAATGCTCTTCATATTATCTTCAATTCGCTTACGTTCTTCGAGACCTAGCTTTTGAAATTCTCTCTCACTCAAAGGCTCACCATCAATCTTTACAGGAACAGGAGCAAATCCCAGTGGGATTCTTCTAATTTGAAAGCCGGTCTCGCGGGTTCTTCAACCCTGGTTTTTGGTCTCTGTCGTTGATTCATAAGCTTTCATGACCTCCTCCACAAACGAAGACTCAGGAAGAGCTCCCTCAAACCCAAAGTCCTCGTTTATCACTACCCTGGGGACTCCCATTACTCCGTACCTACTAACTAAATGAGGAAATTCTCCTGATTCTATCATATCTGCGGTAATGTATTCACTCTCCAGGGCGAGTTTGTGAGCCATCTGTACCGCTGAGGGGCAATAGGGACAGGTAAGAGTAACGAAGACCTGGATGTGTATGGGTTTATCGATCTTACCTATTTTATCCTTTGACTCTGAAGATAGATCAGTAGCTTTCCTGGAGACATCATAAATGGCCGAAATAAGAGAGTTAAACTCATATCCCCCGGGAATACCAAAAAACCTGATTCCATAGTCTTTCTCTGCCTCCACTACGATAGCCGGGATCTTATCGATTTTATACTGCTGGGCCTTTTCTTTATCGATTACGAAATTGTACACTTGGGAGCTAATTTTGGGAGAAAGAGAGGCTATCTCCTCGGTGAGTCTGCGGGTCTCCTCACAATAGTGGCATTCCAGCTTCTGGGTAAAATTTACTAGCCTCACCTCACCGGTTAATTTCTTGAACCTCTCTCTTACCTCGCGTTGCATTTCATCCTTAAGTAAGGCCATGTTTACCTCCCGGATGATTTACCTCGATCTCAATAAATATTGATAGGCGGTGAGAGTCGCCTTGGCTCCTTCTCCGGCAGCTATGATGATCTGTTTCTCGGGAACACTGCTTACATCTCCGGCCGCAAACAGTCCGGGAATGTTGGTGTGATTGCTGCAGTCCACTACAATCTCACCTACTTGATTAAGCTTCACCAAGGATTTGGCGAATTCTGAATTGGGAACCAGCCCAACCTCGACAAAAACTCCCTCTACCGATAAGCTCTTACTCTGACCACCATCTACGGGTTCTATGGTTATACTCTCTACCCGATTGTCTCCCTTAATCTCTTTTACCCTATAACGGGGAAAGGACGTTACTTTCTTTTCCTTTTCTACTTGCTCCACCAAGATAGAATCGGCTCTCCAGGTAGAAGCGATGTCTACCAAGTAAATCTTAGTGGCAATTTTGACCAAATCTAAGACTGCCTCGAAGGCGGAGTTTCCTCCCCCGATCACGGCCACCTCCTTTCCCTCGAAAAAAGGAGCATCACAAACACTGCAATAACTTACTCCCCGCCCGATTAGTCTTTTTTCTCCGGGAACATTAAGAGAACGAGATCTTTTACCGGAGGCAATAATTACTGTCTTACTGCTAAATTTTTTCCCACCCTTGGTGAGGACGGAAAAGATTTCTCCCTCTCTACCTAATTTCTCAACTTCCTCCCCAATTTCTTGATCTATGGGGAAATAGCTTACTTGTTCTTTGAATTTATTAACTAGCTGCCTTCCCTCAATATATTGATACCCCATGTAGTTTTCCACCTCTGAAGTCCAGAGAACCTGACCACCCAGATCCTTGCTGATGAGCAGAGTCTTTAATCTTTTGCGAGCAGCGTAGACAGCCGCGGTCATCCCGGCCGGTCCCCCACCTATTATCACCAGATCATAAATCAATTCAGTCTTCCCGGTCCGCTTTTCCTCCTCTTTAGAGAGAATAAAGTCTAACTCCATAAATTCCCCCGTTAATTTCTTTCAATCAAGTTAGCCGCCAGGCTATTTTATACTAAAAAGAATCTCGCTGTCAATGAACCCAATTACGGGTTAAAGATTGGTATTTTGGTCTTGTTGCTTTTGGAAGATGAAAGACAGTTATACCGACGGGGATAGTCTTTTTCTCAAAATGGGCAGGTGCCAAAAGCACATCCCCCGGAATACTCAGATTCTGCAGTAACCAGGTCTCTCGAAACTGCAGGTCGCTCGCTCTTTCGATAATCAAAAGAGAGCACCTGATCCTCTTTGCTTCCATATCGGTAAATAGTAATACCTTTGCATTTTAATCTGTAGGCCATCAAATAGATCTTCCTTACATCCTCAACTATTGCATCGCTGGGTAGATTTATGGTTTTGGAAACAGAATTGTCAGTATATCTTTGAAATGCTGCCTGGATTCCTAGATGCTGCTCAGGGATTACATCAAATGCGGTAATAAATATCTTTTTTATATCTTTGGGAATTCCCTTTATATTCTTTAGAGATCCATGCTGGGCAATCTTGGCCAAAATTTCTCTGGTGTAGATGCCTCTTTTTTTGGCAACTTCCTCGAATATGGGATTAATCTCAAAAAGCTTGGTACCGGACAAAACATTACGCACAAAACTTATGGCAAACAAAGGTTCTATTCCACTGGAGCAGTGAGCGAGGATACTTATGGTTCCCGTAGGAGCTATGGTATTAACTGTTGCGTTACGCAATCTGAGATGGTTCTTTACATATCTAGACCTTTCAAAGTTAGGGAAAACGCCTCTTTTCTTGGCCAACTCTACTGATGCATTGAGGGATTCAGTATGGATAAACCTCATGAGTTTCTCGGAAAAACTCACCGCTTCTTTAGAGTTATAGGGAATACCGAGCCTGATCAGCATATCTGCAAAACCCATCACCCCAAGACCAATCTTTCTGTTAGCAAAGGTAATCTTTTTTATCTGGGGTAGAGGAAATTTATTCACTTCAATCACATCATCTAAGAATCTGATCCCCCATTTAATACAATTTTTCAGTTTTTGCCAATCGAGACGGTCCCCCTTGACCATCTTAGCCAGATTTATAGAACCTAAATTACAGCTTTCAAAGGGGAGAAGCGGCAGCTCTCCACACGGGTTGGTTGCCTCAATTTGCCCCACATAAGGGGTAGGATTTTT
>JBHIEA010000203.1:0-3657 GCA_046760365.1 bacterium | reverse complement strand
TTATAAACGGTTATCCGCACCGGTATTAAAATATCGCCTCGTGATTTTGTCTTTTCGTTGAAAGATCTGCAAAAATCCATGATATTAACCCCATACTGACCTAATGCTGGTCCTACCGGAGGGGCAGGGTTTGCCTTACCGGCCTGGATCTGAAGCTTAATATTGGTTAAAATTGGTTTTTTTGCCATTAAAGCTTCTCCACATTCACATATTCTAGTTCCAGAGGAGTCTCTCTGCCAAATATAGAAACTAATACTTTGAGTCTCTGTTGGTGAGGATTGACCTCTATTATTTCGCCTTGGAAATTAGTAAAGGGGCCTTGTACAATACGAATGCTCTCCCCTGGTTCAAAGACGATACCAGGTTTTGGTTTTTTCTCCAAAAGACCCATTCGGTGTTCAATATCACTCACCTCTTTTTCCTCCAGAGGAACAGGCTGATTTTTAGGACCCACAAAACCACTAACACCGGGGGTATTGCCGATTACATACTTGGTTTCTTCATTTAAATCCGCCTCTATCAACATATATCCGGGAAAGAACTTCCTCCTGTATATTCTTCTTTTCCCATCCTTAACTTCGGCCACCTTCTCCTTAGGAATTAAGATGCGAGAGATCTTGTCCTTCATTCCAAAAGACTCAATTCTCTGTTGTAGGTTAGCCATTACCCTATCTTCTTGCCCAGCATAGGTATGAAGAGCATACCACTTTTTACTCATTAAATAGGCCTCACCTTAAGAAAAGTTTTAAGATCTGGAAAAATAAAAAATCCATTCCCCCGATGATAATAGCAAAAACAATAATAGCCATTATAACAATGAAAGTAGATCTTATAAGCTTTGGCCGATTGGGCCAACTAACCTTCTTTAACTCACTTCTTACTGCCCGCAAAAAAACACTTACCTTACTTGCCACCTCCCTTCCTCCTTAAGACAACTTCATTTATCAGAAATCCAGGGTCAGGAATATCTCGGGACAAGGAGTCTTTCTTCCACTCATTTTTGGTGCCTGACACCCAAATCTTGGCAGGCCCGGCAGGACTCGAACCCGCAACCGCCGGATTTGGAGTCCGGTGCTCTAGCCACTTGAGCTACGGACCTATTTCTCCTTATGAACTGTGTGTTTACGACAGATCGGGCAATGCTTTTTAAGACTCAAAGAAGAGGCCTTTTTCTCTTTGGTAGTAGTATAATTCCTTCCTTTACACTCACTGCAGATAAGGGTAATTATTTCTCTCAATTCTTCTCCTACTCGATTATCTTCCCCACCACTCCTGCACCCACCGTATGTCCCCCTTCCCTGATAGCGAATCTCAAACCCTGCTCCATGGCAATCGGAGTGATGAGCTTTATGGTTAGCCTTACATTATCACCGGGCATCACCATTTCAACCCCCTCAGGAAGGTTTACATCTCCGGTTACATCGGTAGTGCGGAAGTAGAATTGAGGCCGATATCCCTCAAAGAAAGGAGTATGTCGCCCGCCTTCTTCTTTGGTCAAAACATATACTTCTGCTTCAAACTTGGTATGAGGAGTGATACTATTGGGAAGGGCCAACACCTGACCCCTTTCCACCTCATCCTTTTCTATTCCTCGCAAAAGAACCCCTATATTGTCTCCTGCCTGAGCTTCATCCAATGTCTTCCTAAACATCTCTAATCCCGTGGCCACTGTCTTTCTGGTTTTTTCGGTCATTCCTACTATCTCTACCCGGTCTCCCAGCAAGATTTTTCCTCTTTCTACTCTTCCCGTTACCACGGTTCCTCTTCCCGTAATGGAAAAAATGTCCTCAATGGCCAACAAGAAGGGTTTATCAACTTCTCGGGGAGGTACAGGAATATAATCATCAATCGCATTCAGTAATTTAACTATAGGACCACACTTTGGACAATCTTCCTTACCACATACACAACTCAGGCACTGAAGAGCTGAGCCAGCAACAACAGGTATCTCATCTCCTGGAAATTCGTAATTGGACAAAAGTTCCCGTACTTCTAACTCGACCAGTTCCAACAGCTCCTTATCTTCAACCTGATCTACCTTATTCAGAAAAACTACAATAGCCGGAACATTAACCTGACGAGCGAGAAGAATATGCTCCCTGGTCTGAGGCATGGCCCCATCAGCGGCCGAAACTACCAGTACAGCTCCATCCATCTGTGCTGCTCCAGTAATCATGTTCTTGATATAGTCGGCATGTCCAGGGCAGTCAATATGAGCATAGTGTCTCTTTTCTGTTTCATACTCTGCGTGATAGATGGCGATGGTCAGGCCTCTTTCTTTCTCTTCCGGAGCATTGTCGATTTCCTCCAAGGTCTTGGGGGCAGCTAATCCTTCTTTAGCTAAAATCTGGGTTATAGCCGCTGTAAGGGTGGTCTTCCCATGATCGACATGCCCAATTGTTCCGATATTAACATGAGGCTTGGTTCGCACAAATTTTTCCCGTGCCATTCTCTCCTCCCTTTCCCCTTAACTCACCAGCAGTTAAAGGATTTTTTATAAGAGCGCTGATAATCTGTTTCCAACGCCCCTATTAACAAGTATTCACGGAAAATTCCCTATATTCTTTCTTTGCCTTAGGAGTTTTAGCTGGAGCCCATGACCGGGTTCGAACCGGTGACCTCATCCTTACCAAGGATGTGCTCTTCCCCCTGAGCTACATGGGCAGATAATCAAAACAGCGTATAGTTAGTAGCGTTTAGGATAAATCATCGAAGTGAAAAGCTCAAAACTATGATTCAAAACTCTTGATGTATGCTATGGCTTTCCGTTTTCACTATACGCTATCCACTAAACGCTATTTGGGGGCGCTCGACTCGCCTTCGAATCCCCCATCTGTGTTCCGAAGCAAGAGAACTACTTTTTTCATACCTCAAAGAAACAGAGTAGTGATGGGGAGGGATGGATTCGAACCATCGTAGGCAACGCCAACGGGTTTACAGCCCGCCCCATTTGGCCGCTCTGGCACCTCCCCAGCGAATTTTCTCAACTACCGCTTCTAATCTACTTTTACTTGGTGTTCTGGTTCTCCTCCAGCTTTGCCTGAGCAGCGGATAGTCTAGCAATAGGAACTCTATAAGGCGAACAGCTCACATAGTCCATGCCCACACGATGACAGAATTTTACCGAGGAAGGTTCCCCTCCATGCTCACCACAGATACCTACTTCCAAATCGGGATTAGTTTCGCGTCCTCTGTGTGTCCCCATTTCCACCAGTTGTCCCACTCCGGTCTGATCCAATACCTGAAAGGGATCATCCTCTAGAATCTTCTTTCTTATGTATGCAGGGAGAAATTTGCCCTCTGCATCATCCCGGCTGAAACCAAAGGTAGTCTGGGTCAAATCATTGGTTCCAAAGGAAAAAAAATCTGCTTCTTGAGCAATCTTATCGGCACAGAGGGCAGCACGAGGTAGTTCAATCATCGTACCAATCTTATACTCAAAATCGACCCCCTTTTCTTCTTCCACTTCCTTAATCACCTTGGCAGTCTGTCGACGAAGGATGCCGAGCTCCTTCTCTTGAGCAACCAGAGGAATCATAATCTCTGGATGGACTTTCTTTCCTTCAAGGATCAGCTCCGCGGCTGCCTCAAAGACAGCTCTAGTCTGCATATTGTAAACTTCCGGAAAAGTAATGCCTAACCGACAACCACGATGAC
>JBHIEA010000202.1:0-3696 GCA_046760365.1 bacterium | reverse complement strand
CTCATAATGACCCAAATCAAGATCGGTCTCGGCTCCATCCCTGGTGACAAACACCTCTCCGTGTTGATAGGGATTCATTGTTCCCGGATCTACATTGATATAGGGATCAAACTTAAGCATACTTACCTTCAGGCCCCGTGACTTAAGAAGGGCCCCAATGGAAGCTGAGGCTATTCCCTTGCCAAGAGAAGAAAGAACTCCTCCCGTAACAAAGATAAACTTGGTCATCTTCATCCCAATTAATCCGCCGCCTGGCTCATTTTCTCGACTTCTTCTAACAAAACTCTCACTATATCTTTTTCCTTAACCTTTCTCAGGGGTTTCCCCTTTTTAAAAAGCGTCCCTCCTCTTTTGTAGCAAGCTATTCCAACGTCAGCTTCCCCGGCCTCACCTGGCCCATTAACTTCACAGCCCATCACCGCTATCTTTAAAGGACTCTTAATTCCTTCTATTCCAGAAAGAACCTCTTTCGCTACCGACTTTAAGTCTATCCGACATCTCCCACAGGTAGGACAGGAAATTAAATCAGGACCCTCCTCAAACAAATCAAGAGACTTCAGGATCTGGTATCCTATTTTGACCTCCTCTACCGGATCAGTAGTTAGAGAAACCCTGATGGTATCACCTATGCCCTGCAAAAGAAGAGTCCCTATAGCAATGGATGATTTTACAATGCCTTCAGGAGGAGGGCCAGAAGCAGTTATGCCTAAATGAAGAGGGTAAGGAATCTTATCCGATATGAGCTGGTAAGAAAGGACCGTGGTAAGGACATCGTTAGCTTTAAGAGAGACGACAATATCTGAAAAACCCACTTTTTCTAAGAGTTTTATAGTATCCAAGGCACTTTTTACCATAGCCCCAGCTATAAAGCCACGATATCTTTCCTCCTCATGCTCCCTTACCTTTTCTTTAAAGAAACGATCCTTTAGAACTCCTCGTTCTAAGGATCCTGAGTTTATTCCCACCCTGAGAGGAATTCCCTTTTTTTTAGCCTTTTCCGCTATCTTTAGTATTTCTTCTTTGCCCATATTTCCAGGATTGACTCTTACCTTATCTATCCCTCGGTCTATAGCTTCCAGGGCAAGTTTATGATTAAAATGAACATCAGCTACCAGAGGAGTATCCACCTGGGCTCTGATTTTAGAAATCATCCTAGTAGCTAACATATTGGGAAGAGCTATTCTCACTATCTTTGCACCAGCCTGGGTGAGCTTTCTGATCTGAGCAACTGTTGCGGGAACGTCCTCAGTTTTAGTCTTGGTCATTCCCTGCACCACCACCGGGTTGCCACCACCAATCTTTAACCTGCCAATCTTTACCTCTCGAACTTTCTTTCTTTTCACTCTCCTTTCCTCAAAATTTTCTTTTTTGGTCATTCTCACATAAAATCAGGCCAGGCTCGGACCTTACTCAATCCAGGCAGCCTGGCCGGTATTGGATTACTCCTCTTGCATGGTGATAGCTTCTGCTGGACAAGCCTCCGCACACTCCCCTTTGCCGTCACAGTCTTCTGGTCTAACTAATTTAGCAACATCATTCACCATCTCCAGTGCATTATTGGGACACTCATCAATACAGATCTCACATCCTGTACACAGCTCCTCATCTATGACCGGCTTTTTCATCTTTTACCTCCTTGAGCTTCCATGTTGTTAGCTTCTTCCCATGTCTCTAAGCTTTAAGAAAGAACCAGATCTAAAATTTTAATCAAGGTAGATCTAATTTTACTTCTTTCCACTACTAAATCGATGATCCCGTGTTTAAGCAGTGATTCGGACTGCTGAAAACCTTTAGGAATTTGCTGTTTGATGGTTTGCTTTATCACCCGAGGCCCGGCAAATCCTAAAAGAGCCCCCGGTTCAGCAAGGACGACATCTCCCTGACTGGCAAAACTCGCCATTACTCCCCCCATGGTGGGATGAGTAAGCAAAGATATATAGAGCAGTCCCAGTCTTTTGAGTTCAGCTATGGCGGCACTGGTCTTGGCCATTTGCATTAAAGAGATAACCCCCTCCTGCATTCTAGCTCCACCTCCAGAACCGGAGATAAGTAGGAGCGGGTATTTTCTTTCCATAGCCTTCTCTATGGTGAGAGTTATTCTTTCGCCTACCACTGAACCCATGCTTCCTCCCATGAAGCGAAAATCAGTAACTCCCACTGTTATGGATCTACCTCCGATTTTCCCTTCCCCAATCAGAGCAGCCTCATCCAGGCCAGTGGCTTTTTCGCTTTTTATTAATTTCTCTTCATACCCCGGAAAGTTGAGGGGATTGTCGGAATTTATCTCCGAATCATACTCGATGAAACTATCCTTATCCAGGGTAATCTCGATCCTTTTTTTTGCTCCCAAGTAGAAGTGAAATCCGCATTTGGGACAGACCTTAAGGTTATCTTCCAGGCTCTTGTTGTAAACGATTTCCGAGCAGTTGGTGCACTTGGTCCAGAGCCCATGGGGAATATCTATTTTCTTCTTTCCCCTTTTTATTCGGTTATAGGTTCTCTCAAACCAGCCCATTTGTGCCATCTCCACAAAACCTCAAGTATAATACCACACCAGACCAAAAATGTCAAAATTACGCGTTAAGCCATCTAAAATAGTGACAAATGTCCCAATAGTAAATCTAACCGAAATCCGAAATTTAGTATCATACTGCTAGTTTACCCGCTCCAGACCAAAAAGAAGGTAACGCCTATATTGAGCAGAAAAAATGGACCCATCCAAGAAAGATTCGTCCTCCTTTATGCAGAAAGCCCCTAGAAAAACATCTCAGGCTATCCCTAAAGATAGTAGAAGGATAGAAAGGCTGGCTGAGACAAGGGGGGTAGATATCCAACCCAGGAGGACAAAGAAAAGCATTTTCCTATTAACGGTCCTGATTCCCTTAGCTAATCCAACTGCTGCCACTGCTCCTACCACTGCCTGGGAAGTTGAGACCGGAACTCCTATCTGAGTATAAAGGTAAACCGTGATAGCTGCGGCCAAAACTACCACCAAGGCAGAAAAGGGGTCTAGAGGGGATATTCGTCTTCCCACAGATATCATTACTTCTCGACTATAGGTGATGGCTCCCACTCCGATGCTAAGGCTTCCAATTAAAGCTCCCTTAATGGGGCTAATGAGGCCTGCCCCCACAAAAGCCCCCGTAGTGTTAGCCACGTTATTACTACCTAGGGCGTAAGCGCCGAAGCAACCTATCCCCAAAATTCCTATTCTCATAAGATGAGTAAAAATAGCCAATCCTCTTATCCGGTTGACCAAATAACCCAGACCCATGAAGAGCAGGAAGGAAACGGCCACCGCTCCCAAAGGAGTAAAAATCCAGCAAAAAACCACCTTGGTTAACTTATCCATAGGTAAACCTCTCCAACCTTCTTCCATGATGGCAATTCCCACAATAGCCCCCAGTATAGCTTGAGAGGTGGAAACTGGCAGCTTAAGCCAAGTCATTAGCGTTACCGTAGCGGCAGCAGATAAAGTAGCCAGGAGTGCGGTAAAAAGAGTAAGGCTAGTAAAGTAGCCCACTGTACCCATGGGTTTAGTGCCCTCCATCACTGCTCCCAAAATGACAAACGCGGCGGTTAAAATGACCGCCAATCTGTAACTTACTAGTCCGCTGGTTACTCCCGGGCCAAAGACATTGGCCGCATCATTTGCCCCCAGAGCCCAGCCCAGGTAGATCCCGGATAAAAGAAACC
>JBHIEA010000201.1:0-3712 GCA_046760365.1 bacterium | reverse complement strand
CCTGAAAGAGAACAGTTGTTAAGCAGAGAATACCGACAGGGCGAGCGGGTTAGGGCCTATATCCTGAGGGTCACCCGTGAGCCTAAAGGCCCTCGTATTATTCTTTCTCAGACTCACCCTAACTTTCTGAGGAGACTTTTTGAGTTGGAAGTGCCAGAAATAGGGGAGGGGATCGTTAAAATTAGACAGATAAAGCGAGATGCAGGAAGAAGAGCTAAGGTGGTGGTAGAGTCGGGGGAGAAGAAGGTGGATGCAGTGGGAGCCTGTGTAGGCTTGCGGGGTTCTCGGATTAAGGCGATCTTGCGAGAGTTAGAGGGAGAGAGGGTTGATATAATAAGGTACAGTGAGGAGCTCTCTATTTTTATAAAGAATTCTCTTAAACCGGCCGAAGTCAAGCAAGTTAAGCTTGACGAGGCTAATAAGGAAGCAAAGGTTATCGTTGCTGATGATCAACTTTCCCTGGCCATCGGGAGCAATGGAGAAAATGTGAAACTGGCAGCTAAATTAACGGGGTGGCAGATTGACATTCGGTCTGTGGGCCAGATAGAGGAGGAATCAGCCTTTCTGAAAGAACTTGTTGGTGTAGGTGAGAAGACTTTGATCGGCTTAAAACAGGCTGGTTTTCTAACTCACAAAGATATTATTAGAGGAGGGATTGAGGGATTGTGCAAGGTCTCGGGAATCGGACCTAAGCTAGCCGAGAAAATTTTTGCACGAGCCCAGGAAATTAACAAGAGATCTTAAAGGTCAAAGAAAATGATGCGGGTTTATCAATTAGCAAGGAGGTTAAATTTATCTACCTCTAAGCTTTTAGAATTACTTACTAGTTTAGACATCGAAGCCAAAGGTAGCCTGAGCGGTCTATCTTCGAAGGAGGTTAGACAGCTAGAGGACTTAATATTAAGAAAAAAACCCTCCCCTAAAACAAAGAAACTTCTTCCCCGGGCTCCCGTAGTGACGCTATTAGGCCATGTAGACCATGGCAAGACCTCTCTTCTGGATGCTGTACGCCTGACAGCTGTAGCTAAGGAGGAGGTGGGTGGGATCACTCAAAGAATCGGAGCCTCAGAGGTAGAGTTTCAAGGAAAGAAAATAGTTTTTATTGATACTCCTGGCCACGAGGCATTTACCGCCATGCGGGCGCATGGAGCTCAGGTCACCGATATCGCGGTTCTAGTAATTGCTGCTGATGATGGAGTTATGCCTCAAACGGTGGAAGCAATTGACCATGCTCGAGCAGCTAAGGTTCCTATTGTAGTCGCTATAAACAAGATAGATAAGGGTGAGGCTAAACCAGACCAGGTCAAAAGACAACTCAACAAATATGATTTAACTCCTGAAGAATGGGGAGGAAAGACCATTTGTGTAGAGGTCTCCGCCTTAACCAAACAGGGATTAGATGAACTGTTAGAGATGATCCTTTTGGAAGCAGAAATGCTCGAGCTAGCCTCGGATCCTGACGGAGATTTCAAGGCGGTAGTAATTGAGGGGGAAATGGATCGTCAGAAAGGTCCCTGCTCTACGTTGTTGATTCAGGAGGGCACTCTAAAAATTGGTGACATTCTCGTAGGGGGGGCAAGTTTTGGGAAGGTGAGGGCTTTAATTAATTGGAAGGGGAAAAAGTTAAAAGAAGCAGATCCTTCGACACCAGTAAGAGTTTTGGGACTTTCCGGTATAGGAACTCCCGGAGGTATATTTAGAAAGGCTGAAAGTGAAAGAAAGGCTCGTCAGTTAGCGCAAGCCACCAAGGCCGAAGAAAGAGTAAGGAGCCTGACCAAAAGAGAAGAGATAACTTTGGAAAGTTTTTATCAGGAGCGGGGAGAGGAGAAAAAGGCTCTCAACGTTATCTTGAAGACAGATACTCAGGGATCCTTAAAAGCTCTTATGGATGTTTTGAATAATTTAGAAGACAAGGAGGTGAAGATCAATATAGTTCATGGGGGAATAGGAGAAGTAAATAAATCCGATGTTCTCCTCGCCGTTGCTTCAAAAGGTATAGTAATTAGTTTCAATGTAGGGATAGTTTCGGAGAGCCGAGCTTTAGCCAAAGATGAGAGGATAGATGTAAGATCCTATCAGGTTATCTATGAGATGATCGATGATATCAAGAAGAGTATGCAAGGTCTTTTAGAACCCCGGTATGAAGAGGTAGAGATAGGAGAAGCTGAGGTCCGGGATACTTTTAGAATCCCAAAAGTAGGAGTTGTAGCAGGCTCTTACATTACCACCGGTAAAATCGTTAAAGGAAGCAAAGCCAAAGTTTTTCGAGCCAATGAGATAGTGGGAGAAGGTGTGGTTACCAGCCTTAAACGTTTTGATAGAGATGTAAGTGAGGTTCTCACGGGATTAGAGTGCGGAGTGAATGTGGAAGGCTTTAACGAGGTAAGAAAAGGTGATCTAATTAAAGTCTACGAAACCAGAAGAGTTCGTTAAGCAAAAATGGTTATAGGAATTTTAGAGCTGGAAATTAAGCTATTTTCCAGCGATTCTTTAAAAGATAAGCGGCGGATTGTAAAAAGTTTAATTGATCGCATACATAATAATTTCAATGTCTCTGTCTCTGAAATCAGACATCAGGATCTGTGGCAAAGAGCAGATTTGGGTATAGCTCTTTTGACTACCGAGGGAAAGTTTGCTCAGAGCATCTTGTCTAAGATTGTTGAATTTATCAAAAGAGATAAAAAGATCTCTCTTATAGATTCCAAGATGGAGATAATGTAGTTATCCCTCCTCGTGTCTGACCCTCGCTAAATACCCCTCGACACAATATTAGTTTGCATAGTGAGGCAGACAGCTGTTGAAACGAGTGTCTCAAAAAATATCTTTGGTCAATAGAATTTCCAAAATAGGTAAGGGGAATGGACGGGCTATTGTTGATAGATAAGCCGAAGGGATCGACTTCTCATGACGTGGTGAAGGAAGTTAGGCGGCTTTTACCGATAAAAAAGGCAGGACATACCGGAACACTGGATCCCGTAGCCACTGGGCTTCTCTTGATATGCTTAGGCCGGGCTACTAAGCTGACCCGTTTTTTACAGGATCTGGACAAGACTTATCAAGGCGAGATGATTTTTGGCATAACAACCACCAGTCTTAATGGTCAGGGAAAGGCAGTAGCGAAAAAAGATGCCTTGGGTCTGTCCAAAGCCAAAGTGGAAGAGCTTTTTGCTCGTTTTAGAGGCAAGATAATCCAGACTCCTCCTATGTGGTCTGCCGTTCACTGGAAGGGGAAGAGACTCTATAAAATAGCCAGAAATGGACTAGAAGTTGAGCGTGTACCAAGGAAAATCTGGATTTATGAGCTTGAGCTGTTGAATTTCGTCTCTAACCATCATCCTAAAGTGCAGTTTAAAGTACACTGCTCTAAAGGCACCTATGTCAGGAGTTTGTGTGCCGATATAGGGAAGGCTTCTGGTTTTGGAGCCTACCAGGCTGCTCTTTGTCGGACCAAAGTGGGCCCTTTTGATTTAAAGCAGGCCAAGACATTGAAGGACTTAGAGGAAAAAGTAGCCCAGGGTAAAGAGAAAGAAATCATTTGTTCTTTGAAAGATGCCCTGCCGCATCTGCCCCTGGTTAAGGTAAAGCCTGGAGTGGAGAAGATAGTCAAGTGGGGAAGACCTCTATATTTATCTCATCTGGATTTCTTACCCAAGGAATTAGGAAAAGGCGATAAGGTTCGATTGTGCACTCAAGAAGGAGAGCTTCTAGCAGT
>JBHIEA010000200.1:0-3714 GCA_046760365.1 bacterium | reverse complement strand
TTAACCTTGGCATTTAGAAACTCCCTGCGTATCAAATCATCAGCTCTAATTCTTTTTACTGCCTCCTGGAGTCTTTTTTCACTGACTGTTAAGGCTATCCTAATGTAACCCTCTCCCCAACTACCAAAGCCAATGCCGGGAGTGACTACCACTCCGCATCTCTCCATGAGGAGCTCAGCGAATTCTAAGGAGGAAAAGCTTGAGGGAATCTTAAGCCAGAGATAAAAGGTAGCTTTGGGGAGTTGAACTTGCCAATTTATTCTAGCCAGTCCTTCACTCAAGACGTTTCTTCTTCTCTGGTAAATCTTTCGTATCTTTTCCACCACGTGTCCGTTCATCCCCAGGGCCTCTATTCCCGCCTCCTGGACAGCCTGGAAAACCCCTGAATCTATATTGGTTTTTAGCTCATTCAGAGTCCCAATTACGGCTCTGTTTCCCACCACAAAACCGATGCGCCAACCGGTCATATTGAAAGTTTTTGATAAAGAATGAAACTCTATTGCTACTTCTTTAGCTCCTTCTATTTCCATAATGCTGGAGGGCGAGTATCCATCAAAAGAGATTTCTGAATAAGCAAGATCATGACAGATGACTACATTATATTGCTTAGCAAAATCTACCGCAGTCCGAAAGAAATCCTTGGGGGCTACTACTCCCGTGGGATTGTTGGGATAGTTGATGAATAAAACCTTTGCTTTGTGGGCTATTTTCTTGTCTATTTTTTCTAGCCGTGGTAAGAAGTGGTTTTCCTCCCGGAGGGGCAGGGGGTAGGGTTTTCCTCCAGCAAATATGACACCCGCCCCATAGACAGGATAAGCTGGATCAGGTACCAAAGCGATATCTCCGGGATTAATCAAGGCTAAAGATACATGAGCTATCCCTTCCTTAGAGCCGATAAGGGTAAGAATCTCTTTCTCGGGATCAAGTCTAACCCCAAACCTCCTTTGGTACCATTGAGAGACTGAGATACGAAAGGAAAGAAGACCTTGGTAAGAAGGATAACGATGGTTCTGAGGATTTATAGCGGCCTGGGATAATCTCTTGATAATGGGAGAAGGAGTAGGAAGGTCGGGGTCTCCTACTCCCAGGTCGATAAGATCCTTACCCTCTTGCCTTAGACGAGATTTGGCGTAATCCAGCTTGGCAAATAAATATGGCGGAAGTTTAGTTAGCCTTTTCGCTTTTTCTATCTTCATAATCTTCCTTTTCTTAACCCTAACACATCCTGAAGGTCATAGAGTCCAGCGTCTTTGCCTACAATAAATTTAGCTGCCAGAATAGCTCCTTGAGCAAAGATGCCCCTCGATTCAGCTCGGTGAATAATTTCCAGCCGTTCTCCAGGTCCAGCAAAGAGAACCATGTGATCCCCAATTACACTTCCTCCTCTTACAGCATGAATACCTATCTCATCCGGACTTCTTATTCTGGCTCCCTTTCTTCCGTACACTCCTGTCTTGGCTAAATCGGTGTTTTTTGTCCTGGCTATGATTTGAGCGATTTTTTTGGCGGTGCCGCTGGGCGCATCGGCCTTCTTTCGGTGGTGAGTTTCTATAATTTCTGCATCAAAATCTTCTCCCAAGACACTGGCTGCCTCTTCTATCATTTTATAAAAGAGGTTAATACCCACACTCATATTTGGAGAAAGAACCAGAGGGATACTACGGGAAGCCTCTTTTATTTTCTCATATTGATTGTCTTTGAACCCAGTAGTGCCTATGACCATGGGGACCTTGCGACTCTTAGCAACCGCAAGATGTTCAAGTGTTGCCTGAGGGGTAGTAAAGTCAATTATCACAGCATCTGGCCCTATTGCTTTTTCGAGGTCCGGAATAACGCGGATGCCCTTTTCGATCTCTTTGCCTAGAGAAGGATGATGGGGGGCCTCTATTGCTCCAATTAATTTCATCCCCTTTGTCTGAGACACTTTAAGTGTAATCTCCTTACCCATCCTTCCCAGAGCGCCGCAAACGATGATATTCAGCATTTTTTTCTCTTCTGGAGGAATCTACTTTTATAGTAGTAACAGTTTAGCTTTTCTAAAATTTTCCTTTCTTCGGTTGTTAGTAAACACTCAGCCATCAGCGTTCAGTAAATTGCCCATACATGAACACTTTTGAATAGGTAATGTTTTAGAAAACCTTACCCATTATCTTATTATATCAAACTTAAATGTATTTAGAGAGAATTCCGTTGTTAAAAACCTGTGGGAAATAACCGATAATGGTCGGAGTTTAGGTTTTGACGAGCAAACCAGATAAGTTCTTATGAACTAAACTTTGGCCTGCCACGTTAAAGCCATCTTAGTAAATACAGGAAAGCATAGTTCTACCTATCGTTAGCTTGATTTTACGCATTCTAAGACACATTTTTCTCAGAGACAACCCTTTTTACAGCGCTTTCTCCATGCGGAAAAGAGAGTAGCAAGCAGAATACGTTTTGATTTTAGGAAGGGAACTGGTGGAGGCGGAGGGAATCGAACCCTCGTCCAGAGACAGAACCATCGGAACATCTACATATTTAGTCTACATTTTAGGGTTCGTCTTTCCTCCCTCCTGTAGACGGGATGAAGGAAAGGCTAGCAGCTCTGGAGAATTCGCTTTGTTTCTCATCTGCCTAGAAACGAAGCTAGCTCTACTTTCTCACGCCTCTCTCACTCCGTAGAGCAAAAGTAAGGAGACGTAGCTACTAGCTGTAGCTAAAAGCAAACGCTGGGTTGGCGTTTAAGTTTAGTTGCCGGATGGATTTACAAGGTATCCGACCACCCTTGCTATGCCGTTCCGGTTTTCCTGTCCCTGTCGAAACCTTTTCGCCCCCTTTCTTCATTTTAATTAGGATAGTATCCTTTTCGTTCCTTTAATGTGCGGCTTATCTCCCGCTCTATCGAGATTTCTCGAAGCCTTTGTCTTTTATCATACAATCGCTTTCCTCTTGCCAAACCTATCCCTAATTTAACTTTTCCTTTTTTAAAGTATATACTTAATGGAATTAATGTCAAGCCCTTTTGGGATAAAGTTCCTATTAGCTTCTGTATTTCGCCCTGGTGCAGAAGCAGTTTTCGGGGTCTTTTGGGATCTAGATTCCGCTGGCTGGTGCAAGTATAAGGGGCTATATGAAGGTTATGTAAAAATAGCTCTCCCTCCCTTATTCGGACAAAAGAATCAGTGAAGCTTACTTTGCCCTCCCGAATAGATTTAACTTCCGATCCTTTAAGCACAACTCCCGCTTCCCATGTTTCCAAAATATGGTAATCATGAGCTGCTTTCTTGTTGGTAATCAACTTTTTCTTTTGGTGAGTAAATTTATCAAGCCTATTAGTATCCCCAGGGTGAGAAAAGCACCGGGCGGAAGAATCATAATTACCCAGGGGCGAAAAGAATCACCAAGCACCTGCAAGCCAAATACCGAACCTGAACCCAACAGTTCCCTTATAGATCCAAGAATAATCAAGGCGCCGGTAAAGCCTGCCCCCATTCCAAGAGTGTCAACTAAAGACAAAAGAGGGGGATTCTTGGAAGTAAAGGCCTCCTGTCTTCCTAAGATTATACAATTTACCACAATTAAGGGAACATAGGGACCTAAAGCCTTGCTTATGGAAGGGTAGTTAGCCTTAAAAAAGTAGTCAATTATAGTGACGAAACTGGCGATAATTATAGTAAAGGTAGCAATCCTCACTTCCCGAGGAATGAATTTTCTGAATGAGGAGATGATCAGACC
>JBHIEA010000199.1:0-3729 GCA_046760365.1 bacterium | reverse complement strand
CAATCTATCTTCATTGCGACAAATCTCCCAAACCGGTTCACCTCTTTCAGCCGATGGATTTGAATATGTCTACCGAGAAATTAAGAAAGACCTGCACCTTAATTCCATTTCAGGCGGCACCGATATCAATGGTTGTTTTGCTATCGGAAGTCCCATCAGCCCTGTATATGCCGGTGAACTGCAAGGGCCTGGCCTGGGAATGAAAGTGAAGGCGTATGATGAAAAAGGTAATTCAATAGTTGATCAGCAAGGAGAGCTTGTTTGCGAGGCTCCTGCTCCTTCTATGCCTCTTTATTTCTGGAACGATCCCCATGGCGAAAAGTACAAAGAGGCCTACTTTAATGTCTACCCCAAGGTGTGGCGTCATGGTGATTATGTTATGATTCATAGTGATACCGGGGGAATTACTTTCTTGGGCCGTTCTGACTCTGTCTTAAAGCCCTCTGGAGTTCGAATAGGTACAGCCGAGATATACAATCAAATGGAAAAATTAGAAGAAGTGGCTGATACTCTTGCCATCGGGCAGATGTGGCAGGAAGACCAACGCATTATCCTTTTCGTCAAACTTGCGGAAGGATATCATCTTGCGGAGGATTTGAAGACCAGAATTAAAAAGACTTTGCGCGAAAACGCTTCCCCCCGACATGTTCCAGCCAAAATCATCCAAGTCCCGGATATCCCCTACACTCTGAATATGAAGAAAGTGGAAAGTGCGGTTACCAACATAATACATGGTAGGCCGGTCCTGAATAGAGACGCTTTGATTAATCCGGAATCATTGGATTACTATGAAGACCTGAAAGAACTTCACTCGTAAATTAGTCCCAGTCATTTTCCTTTATTGGGCAGTGTAGCCACCATCAATAGATAAAACGGCTCCGGTAGCGTAGGGGGACTCATCAGAAGCGAGATAGAGAATTCCATAAGCAATTTCTTCCGGCCTTCCCAATCTATTGGCGGGACGGATTTTTTCGAAATTCTGGCGAGCTTTTTGGGGATCAGTCTGTTTCGCTAGATAAGAAGCCACCAGGGGGGTCTCTGTAGTTCCAGGACAAACACAGTTCGCTCTTACGTTTTGGGACGCAAAATCCACGGCTATGCTTTTAGTCAAAAAGATTAGTCCAGCCTTGGACACATTATAAACTACCTGGTTCTTCCAGGCTCCAATCCCGGCTTCTGAGGCGACATTGACTACTGTCCCGCCACCACCCTTGATCATTTCGGGAATACAGTACCTGCAACAAAGAAAAGCTGCCCGCAGATTCACGTTCATTATTCTGTCCCACAGCTCCTCATCGGTATTGATGACATCCCCTCGGGCGTACACTCCGGCATTATTGACCAGAATATCCAACTTCTTATATGCCTCTATGACTTTGGTCACCATCGACCTTACCTGAGAAGGATCGGTTATGTCCGTCGGTACGAAAAGCACTTCTCCCTGGTTTCCCCTAATCATATCTACCGTCCCCTCTCCTCCCTTTTTATCTATGTCCACCACAACCGTTTTCGCTCCTTCTTCAGAAAAGAGAACGGCAGTGACCCTCCCCATTCCGGCACCCGCTCCGGTAATAACGGCCACCTTGTTTTCTAACCTCATCTAATACCTCCAAGTGATTTTAGCTTTTCCTTGCGCTCGTCTCTTTTTCTAGCTATCCTCTCAAAAGCTCTTGGAACATCAGCTAAAAATGATTTTGACATTTTGGCAGCATTTAAGTAAAAATTTTGTATTTTTTCCTCTATGTCCAGAGCTTTCTCCCTGGCGCCAAGAAAATTCTCATTTTCGGCCACCCCGGTCTCAATTAAATAATCGTCTGCCCCTAAACCTTCAAAGGAAAAACCTGTCTCAAGGGCATCAGTTACAACCTCCTGGTAAGCCCTTTGTACCTGTAATTTATTTTTTTTATTGTCCTTGACCAAGGATAAAAAAGCTTCTTTGCCCTCTTTGTACTTCTGAGCTAAATCGTGATAGAACTTTGCTGATTTATCCTCCAGCTCTACCGCAAAATTAATCACCTGGGATGCTGTCTGAAGCTTCATTACCACCACCTCTGAATTACTACCTTGCTTTCGGTAAAAAACCTAACCGCTTCTCTACCCTGTCCGTGCAAGATACCAAAGAAAGAATCTTTCATTCCACTAAAGGGGAAAAAAGCCATGGGGGCAGCGATACCAACATTGATCCCGATATTACCGCAGTTAACCCGGTACTGAAATTCTCTGGCAAACCTGCCGTTTGAGGTGAAAATCGATGCGGCATTTCCGTAGGGACTGCGGTGAATGATTCTGATTGCCTCATCAAGATCTTTAGCTCTCATGATACTTGCCACCGGTCCAAAAATCTCTTCCTTGGCAATGGTCATATCCGAAGTAACCTCCTCAAACACGGTGGGATTGAGGAAACAAGTATCAGGATAATCTCCGGTAATATTTATCTTTCTTCCATCAAGGATGAGTTTTGCCCTCTCCTTAATGCCTTTTTCGATAAATCCCAAAACACGTTCTTTGGCCGGTTTTAATTGAAGGGGCCCCATTTGCACTGACTCATCAAGCCCATAGCCGACTATTATCTTGGATGCAGCATCTACAAAAGCCTCGGCGAAATTCTGATAAAATCGATCATCTTCACCGACCACAACCGCATTGGCTCCTGATAAGCAGCGCTGACCGGTATTACCATAAAACGAGGTCATTAAAGCAGGGATTGTTCTTTCCAGATCAGCATCGCTCATCACTACCATAAAGTTCTTGGCACCTCCCTGGGCGATAACTCTTTTGCCTGCCTCCCCACACTTTCGGTAAATCTCTTTTGCTACCGGAGTGGAACCAACAAAGCAGGTTCCTTTAATATCCGGATGCTCTAACAAAGCTTGGGCAACTTCTGCTCCCCCATGCACTATGTTCCAGACACCCGGAGGAAATCCAGCCTCATCTACCATCTCAGCAAGTTTTACTTGGCTGATAGGGTCCCGAGGCGAGGGCTTTATAATAAGGCAATTTCCGGTGGCCACTGCATAGGGAGCAAACCAGAGAGGAACCATAAAAGGAAAGTTGAACGGAGCAATACAGCAAAAAACTCCCAGGGGTTGTCTTACCAGGTATTCATCGATCCCGGTGGCAATGTCCTCCAGGTTACAACCCATCATCAATGAGGGTATTCCGGTAGCAACTTCCACATTTTCAATTCCCCTTCGGGTTTCTCCTCTTGATTCATCAATGGTCTTTCCGTGCTCCATGGTTTGAACTCTACTAAGCTCTTCAAAATTCTCTTCCAAAGCCTCTTTTAATCGAAAAAGACACCTTGCCCTGGCAAGAGGAGTGGTCCTTCTCCATTCAGGAAACGCCTGGGTAGCTACCTTCACAGCTTCATCTACTTCTTCTCTGGTTGAGGAAGGAGCTCTGGCTAAGATTTCGTACGTTGCCGGATTGATAATGTCGTGAACCTCTCCCTTAGACTCGACCCATTCTCCGCCAATATAGTTTTTCAACACCATCACTTCAGTTATTGGTCCTTCCAAGATCGCCATCATTACCCTCCTTTGGAAATTTTCCCGCCCACTCGCCTAGTAACTCACTTTGTCACAAGGTATCACTCTCTTAATTTCCCCGCCGGCCTACATGATTACCTGCTGTCGGCACTCTTTCATACGAGTCACTGAATCGATACGGCCTTTCTCAAGATACTCGAGGGGGGAAATAGGGCTTCGCCGATTCCTTCGGAATGCCCCC
>JBHIEA010000198.1:0-3751 GCA_046760365.1 bacterium | reverse complement strand
TTCTGTGAGGGGCATTAAATAGCCAAAGGAGGTTATAAAAGATGTCTACTCGACAGAGGATTGAAAAGAGTTTTATTTTTGGCCTCACTCTGGTTCTTCTCCTTTCCTCGATCTCTGTGGGGCAAGCCAAACAACCGACGCCGAAGGAGGCAAAAGAGGAAAATGTTATCCAGCAGATAATCCAACTAGTAGTGGAGAATAACCCCATCCTAGAATCCCAGAGGCGTTTGATCAACACCATTCAACAGATGCCCGAGCCAGGTGCCGGTTTCATTAATCTTGAGGAGCTCAAGTCCCAGAGTCGCCCGGTAGGTGAGGAAGGGATGGGAACCCCTCTTTTAAGTCTCGGTGAGGTAGTACAGGTGGAGCAATTCGTACAAAGAAAACTAGACCGAGAAAAAATCCTGGCCCAGGCCGAACAGACCTATGAGAATTTGAAGCAGTCCCTGATATCGAGCCTCATGGCTAAGATCACCGAAATGGCAAAGTTAAAGAATAAAAAGGGGAACTTAGAAGAGCTTGAATCTTTCTTGGAGAAAAGAAGGGATTCTTTAGAAAAGCAGGCGAAGGCGGGGATAAAAGAACCAAGTGCTCTATTTGACGTCATGGAAAGGGTCATGCAAACCAGTCTGGGGATAAAAAATGCCACCAGGGAACTGGAGATTCTGAAGCTGGAAACCGCCATAAGCCTGGGAGGGAAGAATTGGGGAGACCTTCTGGCTTTATTGAACCAGGTATAAAACAGGGGTAAAAGACCATGATGAAAAAAAAGACCCTGGCTATCTTTCTGGTGTTGATAGGGGTTACCTTTTTCTTCGCCGGGTGGGGAAAAACTGAAGAAGTTCTCCTCAAGGGAGACATCCTCCAACAGATTATCGAGCTGGTGGTGGAAAACAACCCTATTCTTCAATCCCAGAGGAGCCTCCTGGAGCAAATCCAGGCCTTGCCTAACCCCGGTAAAGGGATTGATTTCCAGCTCAGTCTGAGGGGAGGAATGGCTACCTATGCCGACGAGAATAACCGGGAAATCTGGACTGGTCCCAGCGGGGGTGTGGGTCTGGAAATTCCTCTGTTTAGCAGCTCCCGGCGAAAAGACCGGATAATGACCAGGCTAACCTACGCCAAGGAGTTGGAAAAAGCTAAACAGGATTATCTGTCCCTAAAAAACTCCATCATCTCAGAACTTCTCGCCCAGCTAAACAAACTGTTCGGACTCCAGAATGAAAAAAAGAAGCTGGAGGAGCTCAAGTCTTTTCTTAGTTCTAATATAGAATCCTTAAAACAACAGGTTAAAACCGGAGTGATAAAAGCAAACGCAGTGTGGGATCTTTCCGAAAGAATTATGAATACGGAGGCCAAAATTTACAATCAGTGCAGCGAGTTGGAAATTTTAAAGCGAGAAATAGCTCTTAATTTAGGAGGTGAAAAATCTGAACAACTCCGGCAAATGTTAGAACAGCTAAGGGTTGAACACCTAAAGGAGAAAAACCTTGAATAGAAAGGAATCCGGCCTGGAGGATTACTGGACAGTTTTATGGAGCAGAAAATGGACTGTTATCCTTACTGTAGCTCTCGTGACAGCCTCGGCAGTGATACTCAGCTTTCTTCAAACTCCCATTTACCAAGCCTCTACCACCCTCTACCTCAAAAAGGCCAAAGTCGGCCCGGAGCAAATCGATATCTTCGGGGGAGTCTCCCTCCTTTCCACCGAAACCGAGATAAACACCCAGATAGAGATTCTCAGGTCTCGCACGGTAATGGAGGAAGTGGCGCGGAGGCTCCCCCCTATTAGAACTCACCAAAAAGAATCTACTGAAAGAAGCGGGTTTTATCAATATTTGACAAACTTGCTCATCCCGATTCTGGGTAAATCACCCGAAGAAGAGAAATCCCAGTCTCTTTTTGCAAAGGCTGCGAGTTTAAGAGAAAGCATATCGGTGGCCCCCATACGTAATACCCGGCTCATTACCCTTACTGCGTCTTCCCACGATCCTAAGATGGCTCAACTCATTGCCAATACCACTACCGAAGTCTTCATTGAAAGAGATATCAGCTCCCGACGAAGGGAAACCACTGCTGCCCTCGATTTTCTGTCCCGGGAGACCGAGAAAGTAGAAGAGAACCTCCAACAATCCGAGGAGAATTTAAAGAGATATAAAGAAAAAGAGGGCTTGGCGGAGCTTTCCGAAAAAACAAGGTTAATGGTAGAACGTCTCTCAGGGCTGGAAAGTCAGTATGAAAGCACCAGAATATCCCGGCAGGAGCTGACCAACCGGCTCAGGGAGATAAGAGGCCAGCTCAAAAAGGTGAGCAAAGTGTGGGTCTCCTCTACCTATATTTCTGACAATCCCTTGGTCCAGATGCTTAGAAGCCGCCTCACTGATCTAGAGATTAAACATGCCCAGCTCAGCCGGGAGTTCTCCTCTGATGATCACCAGGTTGCCTACATAAAGGCCCAGATCGAGGAGACCAAGAAAGAGTTAAAACGCAAGGTTAAGACCGTGGTAGCCGGAAAGACCGAGACTATAAGTCCCATTTATACTGAACTTTACACCAAATTAGTTAGCTACGAGACCGAGGTAAATGCCCTCAAGGCCAAGGAGGATGCTCTGGCAAGTTTAGTAGCCGAATATGGGAAGGAGGTAAACAAACTTCCCCAACAGGAGTTAACCCTGGCCCGCCTCCAGAGATCTCAGCAGGTCAATGCTGAACTGTATGCTATTTTAGTCAAGGCAAAGAATAAGGCCGAGATTGAGTCTGCCAGTGAGATTGGAACTATTGAAGTGGTTGATCCTGCCCTTAAGCCCACAGGTCCGGTTAAGCCAAGGAAAAAACTCAATACTCTACTGGGTTTAATATCCGGCTTAATCTGTGGTGCTGGCCTGGCCTTTTTCTTGGAATACACTGATAAAACCATCAAAACTGAGGATGAGGCCAAGAAGTTGTTGAACGTTCCTATTCTCGGAGTAATTCCCAGGCCCGGTGCTGGAGGTAGGTATGGATATGCATACTCATACCGACCCCATAAGAAGAGGAAAAGAAAAGAGATTAAAACCGGCATCCTTAAGGAGAGAAAGACCCCTATAGAACTAATCGCCTGGCGTCTTCCCAAATCGCATATCTCAGAAGCCTACAAGAGTCTGGCAACTAATTTGTGCTTTGCTGAGCTGGACCGAAAGCTAAAGACTCTAGTGGTGACCTCATCGATTCCTCTAGAGGGCAAAACTTCCGTATGCGTAAACCTAGCCATAACTCTGGCCTCCGCTGGCGAGAAGGTTTTTCTGGTTGATGCAGACTTGAGAGCCCATAAGATCCATAGACTCTTCAAATTAGAGGCCAATCCCGGTCTTACCGAGCTCCTTAAGGATAAGAAAAGTCCTAACCTGGTGATACATAGTATTGAGGAAGTAGCCAATCTGAATCTTCTCACCAGTGGTTCTCTACCTCCTAATCCCTCCGAGCTTCTCGGCTCTTCCCGGATGAAAAAGTTGATCTTGGAACTTGAAAAAGAATATGACCGAGTATTGTTTGACTGTCCTCCTCTCCTTGGAGTAGCCGATGCTTCCATTATGAGTTCAAATGTGGACGGCGTGCTCCTCGTAGTGGGAGCAGATGAAGTGGATGGACAAGCAGCCCAAAAAGCCAAAGATTCACTGGAGAAGGTAAAAGCTCACATTCTAGGGGTCGTGTTAAACAAAGTAAAACCTCAACGCTCCGGCTACGGAAGATACTATTATTACTACTACTCCCA
>JBHIEA010000197.1:0-3771 GCA_046760365.1 bacterium | reverse complement strand
CGATTGGCCTGCCGCCAGACTGTTTCTGACTGAGGCTCTACTCCCTCTACTCCACAAAAAATAATCACCGCCCCATCCAGTACCCTCAATGTCCTTTCTACCTCTACAGTAAAATCTACATGGCCAGGAGTATCAATAATATTGATGCAATGATTTTTCCAGAAGCAGGTAGTAGCAGCGGAGGTGATGGTAATCCCCCGTTCCTTTTCCTGCTCCATCCAATCCATAACTGCTGTACCCTCATGGACCTCGCCCACCTTATGAATTTTTCCTGTATAGTATAGGATACGCTCAGTAGTGGTGGTCTTCCCCGCATCTATGTGAGCAACTATACCGATATTTCTAACCTTATCTAGAAAATGTTCAGGCTCCATCTCGCTATCCCCGTACTTATTTTACCATCGATAATGAGCGAAAGCCCGATTAGCCTCGGCCATCCGATGGGTATCTTCCCTCTTTTTTACCGCCAAACCCTCTCCTCGAGAGGCCATGATGATCTCTTCGGCCAATTTCGTTTTCATTGGCTTGCCTTTTTTTTGACCGGCAAAATGCACTATCCACCGAAGAGCCAGAGCTTCTTTTCTCTCAGGTCTAACCTCTGCGGGTATTTGATAAGTGGCTCCCCCTACCCGACGACTGCGAACCTCTAATACAGGTTTAACGTTCTCTAAGGCCTTGAGGAAAACTTCCATAGGGTTTCTCTTCTCCCTTTTCCTTATAATGTCGAAACACTCGTAACAAATAGCCTCAGCTTTGCTCCTTTTCCCGTCCTTCATGAGCTTATTGATGAGCTTGCTTAATACTTCACTATTATAAAGTGAATCTCCACGCACGTTCCTCTTTTTAGCTATTCTTCTTCTGGCCATTTAAGTCCCTTTACGACCTCTTTTTCCCATATCTCGATCGACTCTGCTTTCTTCCCTCTACCCCAGCTGTGTCTAAGGCTCCTCGTACAATATGATATTTTACTCCAGGCAAATCCTTAACTCTTCCTCCTCTGACCAGAACGATGGAATGTTCTTGCAGATTATGTCCTTCTCCAGGAATATAGGCGGTCACCATCTTTCCATTGGATAGCCTCACCCTAGCTACTTTTCTTAGAGCAGAATTAGGTTTTTTAGGAGTAAGAGTTCTTACGCTAACACAGACTCCTTTCTTTTGAGGTGATTTTTGCAAAGCTAAACTTTTTCCTTTTTTTTTAACCCTCTTTCGTCCCCTTTTCACCAATTGATTTATAGTAGGCATTTATTCTCCTTTAGGGGGTGGGTTGTCTTTCGAATTTATGTCAAATCCGGTTCCTGCCGGGATTAACTTACCAACAATTACATTTCCTTTGAGTCCTTTCAGGTTGTCGACCTGTCCACAGATAGCTGCCTCAGCCAGAACTTGCTTGGTCTTTTGGAAAGAGGCAGCAGACAAAAAGCTTTCTTTCTCTTCTTGGGCCGCCTTAGGTATAGCTAATAGAACAGGTTTTACTGTAGCTGGCCTACCTCCCCCCTCCTTTACTTTCCGGTTGATCTCTTCAAGTGCAACCTTGTCTATCTGTTCCCCTGGAAGATAACCTGTATCTCCAGGGTCTTCTACCTCAACTTTCCTCATCATTTGTCTTATGATCACTTCAAAGTGCTTGATATTAATGTTTACTCCTTGAGACTTATAGACTTGCTGCGTTTGATTGACCAGATATTCCTCCACAGCTCTGGTCCCCTTTATGTTTAAGAGACTGCGAGGATTAATGCTTCCTTCAATAATTTTGTCTCCCGCCTCTATGATATCCCCCTCCGAGACCAACATCTCTCCCCCTACCTCATAAGTTATCTCCCGCTCTCCTTCCCCCTTCACCTTGACGAAGATACCTCCTTTTTCCTCCTTTATACTCACCTTCCCTTCTATTTCGCTAATAAGAGCCTCTTCCCCTTTACGCTGCCTGATAACTCCTTTGCGCGGATAATCGTGTTTTCGAGGCTCAAAGAGTTCTGTTGCTCGGGGAAGACCCTGGGGAATATCTCCACCCTTCTGAAATATTCCTCCGGTGTGGAAAGTCCTTAAAGTAAGCTGAGTACCAGGTTCACCTATAGACTGGGCTGCTATCACTCCTACCGCTTCGCCAAGATCTACCAGTCTATGGGTAGTCAGGTCCCATCCATAACATCTTTGACACAGTCCCCATTTTGCTTGACAGGTAAGAGGCGAGCGAATCTTTACTCTCTTCACTCCACACTTTTCGATTCTTTCCGCTAAATCTTCTGTTATCTCCTGATTAGACCCAACAATTGGCTCTTTTGAGGAAGGATCCATCACGGGAGATGCAGTTATCCTGCCCACTATTCTCTTTCTCAGAGGCTCTACCTCTTTCTTTTCCTCAATTAAGTGTCCTATGAAGACACCATCAATCGTTCCACAGTCCTTCTCAGTGACAATAACATTTTCAGCTACCGCCACTAACTTACGCGTAAGATAACCAGCATAAGCTGTTTTTAAGGCTGTATCTACCAGGCCTTTTCTACCTCCCGAAGTAGAAATAAAATATTCTGGAGCAGTAAGACCTTCCTCGAAGCTGGACCTTACAGGCTCCTCCCCAATTCTTCCCTTTAATCTCCCTCCTGAAATGGGATAGAAGTATTGCTTAATTAACTCTGAAGGAATGTTTGGCTGTCTTTTAAATACCTCGTCCCAAAGTTCTCTCCGATAGGTTTCTCTTATGGATCTAGCCATTAGGCCTCTCATTCCTACTATTTGACGCAGTTGATCGGCGGATCCTCTCGCTCCCGATTTCCACATCAAATACAGAGGATTGAAAGGATCTCGGGAAAGATACTGGGATACCTTCTGTCCAATTTGCTCAGTAACCCTCATCCTCAAATCAATTACATCCATGTATCTTTCTTCCTCACTAATACTCCCCTCCTCAGCCAAGTCACTGTATCCCCTTGCCTCCTCTTCCGCATATCTCAAAAGTTCCTCTTTCTCCTTTATTTTAGGTACGTCGGAAAGGGCAAAGGTGAGCCCCGATCTTGTGGCGAATTCAAATCCCAATCTTTTAACTTCATCCAAAACTTCAACTGTGGTTACATTTCCGTATTTTTTCCAGATTTTACTTATGATCTCAGCCAAGACATCCTTGTCAACTAATCTGTTCTCAAACTCCATTTCCTCGGGCAGAATTTGATTGAAGATCACTCTACCGGGGGTAGTCTGGACCCATTCTCCGTCCACCAGTAGCTTTATTCTTTGATGAAGATCTATCTTCTCTAAATCGAAAGCAAGTATTACCTCATCCGGGCACGAGAACACTTTTTCTTTACCACTTTCCTCTCTTTCTAGAGTTAAGTAATAGCAACCAGCAGCAATGTCCTGAGTGGGAGTAACTATGGGATCTCCATTAGCTGGAGAGAGAATATTGTTACTGGAAAGCATCAAAGTCCTTGCCTCAAGCTGTGCCTCATAGGAAAGGGGAACGTGGACAGCCATCTGATCACCGTCAAAATCGGCATTAAAAGCGGTACAGACCAGAGGATGGAGTTGAATAGCATTTCCCTCTATCAAAACTGGCTGGAAGGCCTGAATTCCAAGTCTATGCAAAGTAGGAGCCCTGTTTAGGAGAACAGGATGATCCTTAACTACCTTTTCCAATATTTCCCATACAAAAGGATCGGTCTTTTCCACCAGATCATTAGCCCTTTTGATAGTTTCAGCTTTGTTTTCTCGCAGGATTTCACTTAGAACAAAAGGTCTAAAAAGCTCCAAAGCCATACTTTCGGGCAGTCCACA
>JBHIEA010000196.1:0-3786 GCA_046760365.1 bacterium | reverse complement strand
AAAGATAGTGAGGAATCTGGATCAGGTAGAAAGATTGGGATATAAAATGGACAGTTTAGTACACAAGCCTCGAAAATACTGCAAGAAGAATTTCTTTCTCCCGTCAGAGATAAAAGAAGAAGAAACTTCTATAAGAGACCCAAACTTGGGCCTCTCTATTAGGAACAAGTAACAGTGGGAATTCCCATAAACTTGGCAAACTCGTTCAACTCCTCCGTAATATCTCCATAGACAATAGCGTTGTGATGAGGAATACCGTTTTCTAATAAGGATTCAACAAACTCCTTGTTTCCACCCCTCATCCTTACCAATATATTACTACCCCTTAATACTGGCTCTGCCTCAATAGCATCTCCAGTTCCCGCGTGCAACATGAATCGACCTTTAATAGAGTTTATCCTACAGACAGTTACAACTCCACTTTTTAAAGCCGAAGTCGTTGATAAACCACCAAATATCTTCTGACAAACTGGTTTAGACTTAGCTAAATCATAGGGTGCGTTCCCGCAATGCCAGAATAAAACAGTATCATTATCTTTAATAAAATTAACAAAATCGGCGAAAAATACAGAATTTCCGGTGATAGCATGTTCTAGCATCATAGTTACTGCGCCGTCTATATCACATTCACAGGAAGCCGTAACTCCTTCAGTGCTCATACGAGAGTTTGCCGGACAAAAGGGAGTTTCATCTACATCTCTGAACTCCGGCCAACACTCGGGAGCATAGGCCTGGATATTTTTCTCCTTGGTTATTTTTTTTAAAGCTAGGTACATTCTACTTGTACCTCGGGCGTCAAGTAAATCATCAGGTTTTATGTCAAAAATCTCCTTTTGAATCTCTATATCAGAATCTACATCCTTTTCATTTATCTGCTTCACTATCTTACTGAAGGTATAGGTAGAAACGTTAATAATTTCAGTCCCAAATAATTTTTTAATGGCTAACTCGTCGGCACCAGCAATTTGAAAACCGTCAGGCCTCATTCCAATAACCGCAATGGTGGCTTCTTTTAAATAAGCAATAGCTCTCACTGTATTTACAAAAACGTGAACCTTCTTTCTTGTCTCTTCCTCCTTAATAGTGCCATATATAAAGGTAAATTCTTTACCAAAATTCTTAAAAATGGTCCCGGCTGCCATTACCGCTACCATTGACCCTGAAAAGTCCCGGGTGGGCAGGGCTAGTTCACTCAATCCCCATAAAGCAAAGGGACAATCCAGGTTCCTGGCGATTTCTGCCACCAACTCGCCGGTATTAAAAGTACCATTAAAGAGGATAATTGCATCTACATTCTCTGCTTTAAACCTCAACCATGCCTGTTTAGCCTGAGGCCTTTGAGCAACAAGCTCGGGAAACTCTATCACCTTAGTATCTAGCTCTTTTTCCAAATAATCTATTATTTCCCGGGATAGCTCTACTGCCTTTTCCTGTCCTTTAAGAAAAGATAGGGTCAGATTGACAAATCCGAGTCTTACTTTTCTGAAATTAACACACACGCTTTCCTCCTTTCCGACGGTTAAGTCCCCAGTCCATCCTCGCTCTAATGCTTCTTTCCCCTGAGGCCCTATCTGCTCCAAATAAGCGGTTCTTGAGGCTCTTGTATCTCTTTTCACTCAGCTTGAATGCTGCATGAATTGGATTCCGCCGAGTACTTATTGGTCATTAGACGACCGACAAGTACTATATACACAATATCTAAAAGCCTGTCAACTAGCAAAGTCCGGCATTTTAATCGAAATTTAGAGATTGTTTCAAAATTATGGGATAGAGGTAGGATTTCTTTAGCATGAAAACCATACTCGGTTTGAACCACCTGCTACTTTGGCCGAAGAGTTGGCTCAAGGTGGGGAATACCCTTTGAAAGAAGAGTGTATTGAAATTTTCAGGAAATCAGAGAATCTTTCCTGAGTGTCTTGGCAAAGCTTTTTATAGTATCACATATTCCTCGAGGTGAGAGATTGTACTTACCCATAAGTTCACGGTAGGGTCCGGCAGAGGCAAATACATCCGGGACCCCCAGTATTTTGAGGGGAGTAAGATTTACCTGAGAAAGAAACTCACTAACCGCTCCTCCCAATCCCCCCACAACGCTGTGTTCTTCAACTACCAGGATTCCAGCGGTATTTTTGGACGTTTGGAAAACAAGCTCTTTATCCAGAGGTTTAATAGTAGGCATGTCAATGACTCCAATTTCGAGAGAATCGTCCTTCTCCAGAAGTTTTAAAGCTTCCAGAGTGTGCCATACTGTGATGCCGCAAGTAACCACAGTGAGATCCTTTCCCTTTCGTAAAACCTTTGCCTTTCCAATCTCAAATTTTTCATTACGGTTATAGAGAAAAGGAAGGTTTACACTCCCCAGGCGAATATAGACAGGTCCTTTGTGTTTTGCAGCTGCCTCTACACACCCTTTTACCTCCACCGGATCTGAAGGGACAAGGATCACCATACCAGGTAAGGTTCTCATCAAAGCAATATCTTCCAGGGAGTGATGAGTTGGTCCCAGAAAAGAGTAAGACAGACCAGAGTTTCTCCCCGCAACCTTCACATTAGCAAAAGTATAGGCAAGGTCGTTCCTGACCTGTTCAAATGCTCTCATAGTGATAAAAGGGGTTATGGCACAGAAAAAAGGAATCTTACCCGAGAGAGCAAGCCCAGCGCAATAACCGATAACGGATGATTCCATCAAACCAAACTCCAGATAACGCTCGGGAAAAAGCTCTCTAAATTCTGCAAAACCAGAACTCCCCCCAGAATCAGCTGATACCGCTAAAATATCCTTATTTTCTTTAGCAAGTTCAACAACTGATTTTCCAAAGACTTTTCGGGGATCTACCATCTCCAGCATTATACTTCCTCTAATCTTCTCATCTCTGCAAAAGCTCTCTCACACTCTCCGGAGGTTGGTTTCCAGTAGTGGAATTTATAATTATCTTCAGCAAAGGAAAGTCCTTTTCCCTTTATTGTATTGGCTATTACGGCGGTGGGGTACCCCTTTTTAAGAGGAATATAGGTGAGCGCGGCAAAAATCTCATCAAAGTTATGACCATTAATTTCCCTTGTCTGCCACCCAAAAGCTCTCCATTTATCCCTCAGGGGCTCCATATTCATGACCTCACAGGTAGGACCCTGAATCTGCAGCCCGTTTCTATCCACGATGGCAACAAGGTTATCGAGCTTATAGTGTCTTGCTGCTGAAATGGATTCCCAAACTGTTCCTTCTGTTATCTCTCCATCTCCCAGAAGAACGTAAACTTTGTACTCTTTTCCATCCAGTCTCCCAGCTAAGGCTATACCACCCCCAATAGCCGGGCCATGACCTAATGAACCTGTATTTGCCTCTATACCTGGCAGCTTATGTCTGTCCGGGTGCCCTGGAAAAGGACAATCCATACTACCATAAGTGAGAAGTTTTTCTTCGTTAAAAAACCCTCTCTGCGCCAAAGTTGCGTAAAGAGCAAGACATTTATGTCCGGCGCTAAGGATAAATCGATCGCGCTCATCCCACTGAGGACGATTAGGATCCAGGCGGAGAATCTCAAAATACAAAGTGACCAGAACCTCCACACAGGAAAGAGCCCCTCCCACATGCCCACCACCTTTTCCTTTGCAGATCATTTCCACAACGTTCTTTCTAATATGAGCTGCCTTTTTAGCCAGTTCAGCTTTTTTTGAAGAGGTTAATTTAATCATTGATTCACTTCCTTATCAACAAGGATAAATCCCTTTTTTTACAGGTTATTTATTTAGTTTGATTATACTTTAGTGTGCTTGTTTGTCAAAACC
>JBHIEA010000195.1:0-3845 GCA_046760365.1 bacterium | reverse complement strand
ATAAGTGATCTATTCTGCGATGGATTAGGTGCCTGCATAGGAAGTTGCCCTCAAGACGCCATCACTATTGAGGAAAGAGAGGCAGAGGAATACAATGAAAGAAAGGTTATGGGAAATATTGCAAAGCAGGGAAGGAATGTAATTAAAGCACACTTAGAACATCTTAAAGAACATAACCAAGGCGAATACCTTAAGCAAGCAATAGAATTCCTAAAAGAGAAAGACATGGAAATTCCTCTTGAAGAAGAATCCCTGGCTAGTAGACATATGCCAGCTTTCCCTGGCTGTCCTGGCTCAAAGACAATCGATTTTAGAGAAAAAGACACCGAGGTGTCAGAGGAGACTGGTATGAGCCAATCCCAGCTCAGACAATGGCCCATTCAACTGCACTTGGTCTCACCTACTGCTCTTTATTACCAAGGTCAAGATGTAATCCTTACGGCAGATTGTGTAGCCTATGCCGTGGGAGATTTTCACAAGGATCACCTGAAAAGTAAAGCAATAGCTATTGCTTGTCCCAAGCTGGATGAAGGTCAGGATGTGTATGTAGAGAAAATCAAATCCTGGTTTGAAGATGCCAAGATAAACACCCTTACCGTCATGATTATGCAGGTCCCCTGCTGTATGGGATTGGTAAGTCTTGCCAAAGAGGCTCTTGAGGACTCAAAAAGAAAGGTTCCTCTCAAATCCATGGTGGTGAGCCTGCAAGGAGACATTCTCTCCGAGGAATGGGTATAAAGGCTCTTCCACCTTAGGCGGCGAATTTGTGGATGCGTTAGAAATGGGGTAAGCGAAGATGTAGCAAGAGATGCAGACCTAGTAACTAAGCTAAAAGAGGAAACAGATACAGAACACAAAAATAAATGAGAGAGGGTGATATATATTAGCTTTTTCCTGGTTGTTCCGGCTTCAAATACAGGGATGGGGAGAGAATTAGATTTTGATGAATCAATAGAGGCGACAGGATGAAGGAGAGAGAAAATGGCCGGTGAAAGACTAGTGGCGATGGGCCGATATTTTAAGCACTTTCTTCCCAGGGGCATCCAGCAAAAAATATTGTCCATACTTATACGACGCTACCTTAATTTGTTGGCTATCACAAAAAGCAAAGAGGAGTTCTTTGAAAAATTTGATCAAATTCTAAGGGGCCTTTCAATCAATGCAGGGGCATCAGAAAGCAGAAATGCCGTGGAGGTGGTAAGAAAATCGTTCCAGGATGAACACCTGGCTACACTCATCAGGAGAAGATTTTCCCCGGAGGAGCTGGAGAGGGTCCAGGCCGGTCGGCTGCTGAATAAACTAAGCAGCCCTTACGCACTGCTTACTCAGCTTCTTATTCAGAAGCGTCTTTCCAAGAATTCAAGGAACAAATTAGCGGAAATTTTCTTCTGTAAGTGGATTATGGATAGTAAACGGGATAGGCTAGAGAAGGAAGGATTTAAAGCTCCCTGGTTCTTTGTCATAAGTCCTTTAAGAGCCTGCAATCTCAAATGCATTGGTTGTTATGCCAACGCAGGAGGAGGTCCACAGATTCCCTATCCCATATTGGATCGAATATTAAACGAGGCTAAGGATCTGGGGATAAGATTCATCACCATTAGCGGAGGAGAACCCTTTTATTATAAGGATAGGAAGGCCAATAAGACAATTTTGGATCTGTGCCGAGAACATGATGATATCTTCTATCTGGTTTATACCAATGGTATAGCTTTAGTAGGAGAAAAAGGACCCGATGAGTTCTCTCTTTCTCCTGCAGGGAGAAAAAGGATAAAGGAAGGAAGAAGGCTCGCCCGGAATGTTTTAGGAGTGAGAAATGTGGGAGAAATACTGGGTAAAATGGGCAATGTGGCCCCTGCCGTAAGTCAGGAAGGTTTTCAGAAGGAAACGGACGAAAGAAGGGGGACCGGAGTATACGAGGCGGTAGTTAGGGCCAGGAAAAATTTATCCCGCCATGGGGTCCTGCAAGGATTTTCAGTTACGGTTACTCACCAGAACTGGCAGGTTGTTTCGGGAGAGGAATTCATCCAAGACATGGTCGAAAGAGGGGTTTCCTTTGGATGGTATTTCCAGTACATTCCTACCGGAAAAGATCCTGATGTTAGCTTCATGGCTGCTCCGGGGGAAAGAGAGAAGTTTAGAAATAGGGTGTGGTCTCTAAGGAGTAGATATCCTATTTTTATGGGGGATTTCTGGGATGATGGGCCCTGGGTGGGAGGTTGTATCGCCGGAGGAAGAAAATACTTCCACATCAACTATGATGGGGCAGTGGAACCCTGTGTGTTCGCTCAATTTCATATTGCCAACATTATCTCCGAATATGAGAGGAAGGAAAACCGAAAGATCAATGTTCTGAGAAAAATCATTCAGTCACCCTTCTTCAAAGCCATAAGGAGAAGACAGTTAGAGTTCGACAACGACTTGGCTCCCTGTATGATCATTGACCATCCCCAGATGCTTCGGGATCTGGTAACGAAGTTCGGTGCCAAGCCCAGAAAAGGGGAGGGAGAAATAGTCGCCCGTCCGGACATAGTAAAGTTCCTGGATGGCTACGCAGAAGAATACGAGCGAATCACCCGTCCCGAATTTGAAAAAATGCTTGAGGGTGAGTATAACACCAAAAATGTGAAGTTAGATGAAGTGATCCGGAACCATCATCGGAGCAACAAAAGGAGGGTAGAATTAGAAAACAAGGTCTAGTTTTCCTCGAAAAGGGGAGAAAATTTTTGGTAAGTGAATATTTTCCTGAGAAATTTTGTTATTATATATTATATATGAAGACAGGACTTTAATTCTACCAAGAAGGGGGAAAAATGGAACTAATAAATGAAAATAGGATTGGCTTAACTAAAGGGACGGCGGTTGAAGAAGGTGTGGAAATGAATTTCAAAGGAGAGACAACAGAAGTTGGTCTGTACTTGGCTATGGCAAATCAGGCACAAAGAGAGGGTTATCCAGAGATAGCAGAGGTTTTGAAAGCAATTGCTATGGACGAAGCTTGGCATGCAGCCAGATTCGCAGAACTAAATGGGAAAATATCCGGTACCGAAGAGAATATTAGAAAAATGTTGGCCGGAGAACAAGGCGCAAATAAAGGTAAAAGGGAGGCTGCAGTTAAGGCAAAAGACCTGGGCGTAGATGAGGCGCATGACCTCTTTGATGAGAGTTCAAGGGACGAGGCAAAGCATGCGAGGGCATTGCAAGGATTATTGGACAGGTATTTCAAATAAGATAGTTTGATCAACACTGAAAAAGCCCTTTAATTCAAAATGAGACAGGATTTCTGGAATCGAAGAAAAGCTCAACTCTCGATAACGCAAGATTTGATAGGAGGCCAAGCTGGAATTTGTTCAAAACAGAGAGGACCGGAAAAGAGAGTTCGAAAAGATAATCATCGAACATATCGATTCACTTTATAATACTGCCCTTAGAATGACGCGCAATAGATGGGATGCGGAGGATCTAGTGCAGGATGTCTGTGGTAGAGCTTATCGGTTCTTTCATAGATTCAAAAGCGGCACCAACCCTAAAGCTTGGTTATTAACTGTCCTGAGGAATATTTACATAAACGATTTTCGAAAGAAGGCCAAGAGGCCACCAATGGTAAGTTTGAGTAAGACCGAGCCCCTCGAAGACTCCTCGATGGAAGAAAAGTTTTCTGCGCTTTCGCCTTTTGGCAGCGGTGAAGCCCTAGAGCGACTGTCCAACGATACCGTGAAAACTGCTATTGATGAATTAGCGGATGAACTTAAGATGGTGGTCATCCTCTTTTATGTAGAGGAGTTTTCTTACAAGGAGATTGCCAATATTGTCGGCTGCCCCAAGGGTACCGTAATGTCCAGACTTTA
>JBHIEA010000194.1:0-3846 GCA_046760365.1 bacterium | reverse complement strand
TTTAAAAATATTTTGAACTCATCGACTGATTTTATCACAACTTATAACTGGTATCAAATGGATTAAAACCATCTTGATTTATTAATCTCTTCCTGATAAGATGATACCGTCTCTGGATCAGGATCAGCCCGGAGATAGATTTATACAAGAGGAGGCAAAAATAGCCGAATATATTCAGATTTTAACCACTGCAGAGAAAAGGGAAGATGCCAAAAAAATTGCCCAGACTTTAGTAGAGAAAAGGCTGGCAGCGTGTGTCCAGATTGTAGGCCCGATACTGAGTACCTATTGGTGGAAAAAAGAGGTCGAGACTGTGGAAGAGTGGCTGTGCATCATCAAGAGTAAAACTGAGCTCTATGAAGAACTCGAAAAGTCCATTCGGCAAATCCATCCCTATGAGGTACCTGAGATATTAGCCATGCCGGTTATTAGGGGGAGTAAAGACTATCTAGGGTGGCTTGGTAGGTCAGTTAAGGAAAAATAAAACTCTAAAGCCATTTCGTCTTCTGACATTATTGGTGTCTACCGGGAAAGTCCAGTCCGGGCCGCGGGCTCAGCCCAAAAACCCAGGATTCCCGCATTTAAAGCAATCAAGACTTTTTTCAGCGAGGTTTGTAGCACTTACTTTGGTAAAAGTGGAGACCTTCTCTTATTTTAGCAATACTTTCCGGGCTTTACAGGCCGTGATTTTCCCTCTTTCCTATCAAATCATAAAAGTTTTTTACCTCCAAAATCCTTCCCCGAAAGATCTCACCCGCTAGATGTGGTTCCTGAAGAAAAGTCTTTCCATCAATCTCGGGAGCCTGAAACTGGCAATGTCCCTCTTTTTCGGCATCCACCAGGAGACGATAGGTCTTATTTACCCTCTTTTGGTTGAGCTTTAGGGTTATCGACTGCTGGAGCCTCATAAGCTGTCTATATCTTTTCTCTTTAACATAAGATGATATTTTGGGGGTGAGGGAATAGGCCGGGGTACCCTTTTCAGGGGAATAGGTGAAGGCTCCCAGCCAGTCAAATTTTAACCTTTCCACATCCTTCAAGAGTTTATCAAAATGCTGAGCTTTTTCTCCCGGAAAGCCAACCATAACGCTGGTACGTAAGGCAATCTCGGGAATTTTTTCTCTTAAAATCTCAATCAGTCTTTCCGTTGTTTTGAATTTAGGGCGTCCCATTAAGGCAAGGATCTCGTCATGGGTATGTTGTAGAGGAAGATCAATGTACTTACAAATCTTCTCTGAGTTCGCTATTTTTTTTATGAGTGAAGAAGTAAAATGGTCGGGATGAGTGTAGAGGAGCCGAATCCATTGGATCCTTTCTATCTTCTCCAGTCCCTCCAGCAATAACAAAAGGGACGATTTTCGGCCAAGATCCCAGCCATAAAAGGTGGTGTCCTGGGCTATCAGAATGAGCTCGCGAACATCTAAATAGGCCAGGGCTTTTGCTTCTCTAAGAACATCTTCCACCGGCCGACTCCGATATCTTCCACGCAAGCGAGGAACGAGACAGTAAGAACAGCGATTAGAGCAACCTTCAGCTATTTTAAGGTAAGCATAAGAAGGAGGGGTGGTCAAAAGGCGAGGAAAATTAGAACTGTAAAGAAAACAAGGCTCATTGATTGAATAAAAATGTTTTTTGCCTTTAAAAAGTTGGGTAAGGACTTTATCTATCCTGGGGAAGTCAGAAGTTCCCAGCAAGGCATCAATCTGAGGGTACTTGCGAAAAAGACTTCTTCCCTCAAGTTGAGGAAGACAGCCACAGATAATGAGCTTCTGGGAAGATCTCTTTTGAGAGGCGACCTGTGATATCACTCTATTAGCTTCCCTTCTTGCCTTATCAATGAAAGAACAGGTATTGACTACCACAACATCTGCCTCTTCCGGCAAAGAGGTAAGAGAATAACCCCTTTCTCCCAGTCTTCCCAAGATCACTTCACTATCTACCAGATTCTTGGGGCATCCCAAAGAGATTAAATTTACCTTCATATATTCATCACATTCAAGGCCTGGGGGCAAGAATATCTCGGGATTCTTCCCCTCCGTCGCTGTATATCAGCTTTTAGGTAGTCTCTGCTCGTGTATTTTTTCCTCCTCGGACTGGTGTCTCAGAAGTGAAGATTTGTCTAGCAGAATAGTTTCGCACCACATACTATATTGCCTCTCACTTGCTATGTCAACTCTGTAGGGCCTGCAAAGCTAGACCAATAAAAGAAGCTCGGAAAAAAGGATTCTTGCCAATCGGGGAAAATAGTATAGTATATAAAAGATGAAGATACTGAACCGTTATATTCTAAAAGAGATAGGTATCGCTTTTATTTTTGGATTCATCTTCTTTAACTTCATACTGTTCATTGGCATCATATTCGATCTGACCGAGCTCATCTTCATCGAAAATGCTCCTCTGGTAGAAGTAGGCAAACTGGTGGCGTTCAAGATCCCTTCTTTCTTTGACATCGTCATCCCGGTTTCGCTCCTATTCGCTAGTCTACTCAGCTTTGGTCGGCTCAGCTCTGAAGGAGAGATCATTGCTATGAGGAGCTCAGGTATAAGTTTATTTCATATAGCGGGACTGCTACTGTTGTTCGCCTTTTTCTTAACTTTGGGATCTCTTTTATTTTCCTTCTCTCTTACCCCCTGGTGCAACCAACATTATAAAAAAACATACCGAAAGATAATCCTTCAAAGACCCACCATCCAAGTTAAAGAAAAGATGATTATCGACCTTAAAGAGAGAAAACTCTACACTTACCACATCAACCGAAAAGATTCCGAGATGCAGGAAATCGTTATTTACGAATTTCCCTCCGAAGGAAACTATATTTTTCCCCAAATTACTCTTGCCCCAAAGGGAAAATTCGAAGAGGAGATCTTAAAACTGAAAAGAGTAACCTTCTATCGTTTTGGCAACAATTACCGAATCTATCAAAGGGGAAGATTTGACTCTCAGACCATTTATCTGAGCCCGAAAGCTGCCGAGGAAGCGATGGAGGAAAGAGCTATCGGTGAGCTCAGCCTATGGGAAATATCCCAGAAATTGAACTCAGAAAAAACTAAGCCTAAACCAGATGAAGAGAAAATAAGAAAACTGGCCGTTAATTTCCACGGCCGAATCGCCATCCCTTTAGCCACTTTCTTATTGGGTCTGATTGCAGTTCCTCTGGCAATCAAGATGAAAAGAGGAGAGAAATCTATCAATCTGGGAATAAGCCTCGTTATAGCTGTAGTATATTACGTTCTCTTTCTGACAGGAAGGTTTTTAGGAAGGGGAGGATTTTTGCCTCCCTATCTTGCTATGTGGCTACCCAATATATTGCTAAGCGCAGCCGGCATCTGGTCAAGTACGAGGTATACCGAGGTATAAAGATCTTATGAGAATCCTGGACAAATTCTTGAGCAAAGAATATTTGAGATTATATTTCATTTTTATTCTTTTTTTTATCGCAATTTTTCTTCTTACCGATTTTTTCACCTCAATTAATAATTTAAAAAAAGAAGCCAAGATCTGGGATGTAATTCGATATTACTTTTTACAGATCCCTTATCTGTTCCGTTTCCTTAGTCCAATGGGGGTTATTGTTTCCACCCTCTTTCTCATCACCCATTTAGCGGGGACTTACCAGATTCAGGCTACGCAAATTGCCGGAATATCTTTCAAAAGAACCGTTCTCCCTCTTTTGACTATAGGCCTTATCACTGGCTTCGTGGTAATTTTTGCCGACCAGACTCTTATCTTCAAAGCAAATCTGATTGCCGAGAAGCTTAAACAAGAAAACTTCCTGGGACCTCCACGAAAAAAGGTACAAAAGAACATCTTTATTCATGTTCCTCCTTCCTACTTATTCTACATAAG
>JBHIEA010000193.1:0-3853 GCA_046760365.1 bacterium | reverse complement strand
TTAACCCTTTAACTCTTGCCGTTCTTATGTACTCCTCATTAAAGACCTCAAGCATGGATGATCTTGTCACTCTGCATATATAAGCCGTTTGTATCCACCCCAGGACCAGGGCCGGGCCCAATAAGTGGTAAAGTGCATCCCAGAATGTTCTAAATTCTCCTGTTATCAAACTATCCACTGTATAAAGACCAGTTACTGTTGGAGGGGGGGAAATACGCGGGGATAGTCTCCCACCCGCCGGGATTACGCCTAAATGATAATACAGGATGAGGATGAACAGTAAGCCAAGCCAGAATGCGGGCATGGATATACCTACCAGCGAAGATATTCTACTTATGTTATCAGGCAGCCTATTTCTCTTGACCGCCGAAAGTATCCCCAGACCTATGCCGGATGTTATGGCAATCAGCATAGCAAGTATAACCAGTTCCAAGGTGGCCGGGAAATAAGTCTTAAGATCTCGAGATACCGGATTTCGTGTTCTCAGCGACATTCCAAAATCCCAATACATGATGCCTTTCATATAGCGAATGTACTGTTGATAGAGGGGCAAGTCCAAACCTAGCTCTCTTTCTATTTTTTCAACTAATTCCTGGGGAGCATTTTCTCCAAGGATTGCCCCTACTGGATCAGCAGGAATAACATGCGAGAGTAGGAAAGTGACAGTTACCACACCGGTAATAACTACCACAAATAAGCCGGTCCTTCTTGCCACATAATTGTGGAAAGCCATTTTATTCCTACCCTACTCCTAAAATACGCCTAAACCTCTCGCAGTAGTTTAGTTTCCTAAAGGACTGAATGTAATTTATCAGACCTTAGAAGTTCCGTCAATTACTCTAACTAAGCCGATTTTACAGCTTTCCTTCTTGCCCGGTCTTGCAGATAAGATTTTCTTCTAAGAGAGAGGTCCTTCTGTTTTCCAATCGCATGCTTCAAACTTTTTCTCTGCACCATATTGGGCCGCTTCCCACCTTTCCATCCTTAGCTGCCGATAAGGAAGAATCACTCAGAGCTTTTGAAGAAAAGCTTGCAGCCTATCCTGACAAAGACCCCAAAACAATAAGAGCACCCTAAACCCTGTGGGTACCAGGATAAATAGGGTGCTCTTATTTCTTGTCCCATCCAGGCGCTAAGAACCTGCCTTTACGCAGGGGATCAGCAATAGAGAAATATCAATATCTCTCAGGGAAGGTTCGCCTGTTACCGAATGAGACTTAACCACTCTACGTATGCCGCACGCACTATATACATTTTGTCATTTTTGAAGCAGAGTTTTCCAAAAAGATAAAGAAAAGGAGAGGAAGCATTAGTCCTGGATAGTTACGTACTCAAGGCGCGTTTCTGTCAGTGCATTCAGGTGGAAACCTTTGATCTTATCTTTTAAACCTAGCTGACCAGCGTATTGATACAGTATGGCAAACGGACCATCTTCTTGCCACTTCTTCTGCAACTCCAGGTACACTTTCTCACGTTTATCCCTATCCTCGATAAAGGCTGCTTTTTCTACCATGTCTGTGAATTCAGGATTTGCATATGCGTTTCTCCAAGCAAGCTGCTTTACTTTTGCATCAGGACCTGTTGTTCTACAATGAGCAAACGGCTTTGCTTGGGCATCAGGATCACCGTAGTCTGCTCCCCATCTTGCTATTACCACTTCCAATCCCTGTTTTCTGTATTTCCCCAAAAGAGTGGCATACGCTATTACTTGAAGGTCAGTTTTTATCCCCACAGCGTCTAAGTTGGTCTTGACAACCGTTCCTGCCGTAGCCAGAAACTCGGGCACAGTCAAGGTTACCTCAAAGCCATCTGGATACCCCGCTTCTGCTAAAAACTGTTTTGCTTTTTGTGGATTATAGGGATACGCTTGGCCGTCATAGTGTGCGAACATTTCGTGAGGGATGAATGTGTGAAGTTCCATAACGCCGCCGCCTGTTGCTGAGATAACTCCTTGATAATCTATGGCGGATTTTATGGCTCTTCTAACCAGGACATTATCCAAGGGTGAATGTTCCGCATTCATTGCTAAATATATCAACTTGAATAGGGGAGTTTTTATGGCGTTGAGTCCTTCTGTCGCTTCTACTTCTGGAATCTGGTCATATTCGAGATTCCAGGCTATGTCGATGGTGCCCCGCTTGAGTTGAAGAACCTGACTAGATGATTCTGGTATATCTAAAATTACTATCCTGTCTATCTGAGGTTTCTGGCCCCAATAGTATTTGTTGGCCTCAAGAACAATCTTCTCATTTCTCTCCCAACTCACTAACACATAAGGACCACTGCCCGCAGAATGATCCGCGAGATAGGTCATCCCCATATCCCCTTCTACAGCGTTCTCTTCAGCGACTTTCGGGTTTACTGTGCCTGTAATAAATGTCATGCAGGAGAGCACCAGACTGGGCGAGTATGCTTCATCCATAGTAATCTGTACCGTGTTGCCAATGGCTTTGATAGAGTCCTCAGTTACCCCAAATTGGGTGAGTATCCACGACGGTGTCTGTTCTAATTTGACCACTCTTTTCAATGAATAGGCGATCGCTTCGGCGTCTATAGGGTCCCCATTCGAGAATTTCGCTCCTTCTCTTATGGTGAAGGTCAAGGTCTTGCCTGAAATATCCCAGGATGTTGCCAGGCAAGGTTCAATTTCACTTGCAGAGCCCACTTTGAACTTAACCAACGGATCATATACGTTATTCAACACCCAATGACCCTCTATTTCGTAACATACCGCGGGATCTAGAGATACTATGGCCCCGGTATTCATTCCCATAATGAGCACTTTTTCTTCTGCAGTTGCCTCTTCTTGTCCAATACCTGCACCAAAAACCACCAGGGTCGTTGCCGTGCAAATTGCCATGGCAAGCATCCCCACCCTTCTTTTGTTTATTTTCATTTTCTTGCCCCTTGACTTTTAATCCTTTTTTTAAGATATTGTGCATTTTCTGGAGAAAGCTCCTAGAAGAGAAACTAGTCTTTCAACGCTTCTCTCTGGTAAACCTTTCCTTTCTCGTAGCTAACAGTCCACCTATATCTTCACCTCCCTTCCGGCCTTATTTTGGGCTTTCCCTTATCAAAGATCCGACTTCATTTAGTAATTGTTAACACATTAGGTTTTTTTGTCAATACCGCTGTTAGGTCTCCATAATCAGCTTCCTGAAAAACTGTCTGCTTTTGGTGCCTACCGATCATGCTTTCAATATCTTGGCTGCGTGATCTTGGATCTATTGTTCAAAACTCTTAACTGGTCTCTCGCCCTTACTTCGTCCATAAAAGCTACAGTATAAAGATATAAGTAGAACTGAGCGGTAGTTATTGGAAAAACACTAAGAAAATAAGAGCCTAAAACTTTCTTACGAAACTGCGGAGATCTTCTTGACTTTGTCTTGGCGGGAGATATAATATTTGTGGATTTCTACTTGTGTCTTTTGCCTCAAAACTTGAAGACTTTTGAGGTTGAAAAAAGCTTTTAATAGGGAAGGAAGGGGTCAAGATTGAGTCTGGTAGGGAAAAGTCTTCTTATGATGGGGATAATTATAGCCCTGCTAGGGGCAGCATTTTTGTGGGGAGACAAAATACCCTTTCTGGGAAAACTCCCCGGTGATATCTATATCCAGCGGGGACGGCTTGGATTTTATTTTCCTCTCACTACCTGCGTCATTATCAGTTTGATCCTCACCTTGATCTTTACTCTAATATTCAAAAGATAAGCTCGGATCTATGGGAAAGATTTTTCTTTATTCAGCTTTAGTGGTTTTTTTTTGTGGCCTGGGAGCGCTGGGTGGTTATTTTGTTGCCGATCTCTATAATCTTCCTCATATTGAACAACTTGAGGAATATCAGCCAAGCCAGA